>JAFDVT010000307.1 GCA_018268875.1 Acidobacteriota bacterium | reverse complement strand
TACATGGAAGAACACGGCGGCTACGGCAAGTATTTCATCCACGGCATCGGCCATCATGTCGGCCTCGACGTGCATGATCTTTCGACCGCGGGACCTTTGGAAGAAGGCGCCGTTGTTACTGTCGAACCCGGCATCTACATCCCCGAAGAGAAACTGGGCGTCCGCATCGAGGACGTCTATCTTGTGACCAAAGACGGGTCTGTCAGCTTCAGCGACAAGCTACCCAAGGAGACCTCGGAACTTGAAAAGGCGTTGGCCCGCTAGATATCGCTGGACCTACGCCGGACTCCTCGCCGCCTGCCTCGTGGTGGCGGTGCTTGCCAGTTGGACGCCGTTTGCCGCGCCCATCGACTACTACGCCTACGACTTGATTTACCGGACGTTTCCTCCGCAGGACTGGACTCCATCTTCCGCCGTCCTCGCGATTGATGAGGCGACCTTCAACACCTCGGGCGGCGTTCGCAACCTGCGAGGGATTGTCGCGGATTCGCTCGATGTTCTGCGGCCCGCGCAAACCAAGGCGGTCGCGATCGACGTCCTGCTGCCCGATGCCTCGGACCCGGCGATCGACAGTCGCCTGGCGGCTTCCATCGCCAACGCTGGCAACGTCGCGCTGTCCGCACAACTCACCAACGGCGAGTGGGAAAATCCGCTGCCGTTGTTCGCGAACAATGCCAAGGCCGTCGGACATGTGCATCCGGAAGAGAACCATATTGATGGCGTCGGCCGGCGCATCCCGCTGGAATTTTCCGCCGCTCGCGAGCGTCATTGGGCGTTGATGCTCGAAGCTTTTCGCCTCGGACTGCCGGGCGCCGTACCGATCGTCGAATCCGTGGAAGATGTCCACATCGGCGGCACTGTCATCCCGGCGCCGCGCGATGGACAGGGCCGCCTGATGTGGATTCGCCATCGCCCCTCCGGCATCCCGACGGTGTCGCTGGCGGAACTTCGCAAGGACGCGTCGAAGCTCGCACTGTTCCACGACAAGACCGTATTTATTGGCGTAACCGCGCTGGCCGGACGTCGCGACCAGGTGCTTTCGCCCGTCACCGGCGACTATGTTTCGGGCGTCGTCATTCACGCTCAGGCCTTTGAAACGGTCGTCCAAAAGCGGTTTCTGACCAATGCGTCGAACCTGACCGTCATCTTCGTTTGCCTGCTTGGCGTCGCGATGATGGGCGTCGCGTTCCTGTTGTTGCGAGGTTCGCTGGCGCTTACGGTGGCGGGCATCCTCATCCTGGGCTCGCATTTTGTGCCGGTGTTGTTCTTCCGCAACGACATCGTGTTTCCGTTCTCGGCCGTCTTCGGATCTTCGCTGCTCGCCGCGGGCGTTTCGGCCTGCTACCAGTACTTCGTGATCCGCAAGCGGATGCAGACGACGGAGGACGAAAAAGAACGTTACCAGCAGGCTATTCAGTGGGTGGCGCACGAAATGCGGTCGCCGCTAACGGCGATTCAAGGATCGTCGGAAATGATGGGCCGTTACGCGCTGAGCGAAGAACGCCGCAAGCAGATGGCGAGCATGATCAACGCCGAATCGAAGCGCATGGCCCGCATGATCCAGACCTTCCTGGACGTCGAACGTTTGAGCGAAGGGCAAATGGAAATGAAGCGCGAACGTTTTTCCGCGCCCGATGTCGTGCGCCTTTGCGTGGAACGCGCCGCCCCGCTTGCCGAACGCAAGAACATCACGATGCATCCCGGCGAGTTCCCGGCTTGCGAAATTCTGGGCGACCGCGAGCTCATGGAATACGCGGTGTACAATCTGCTCACAAACGCCGTGAAGTATTCGCCGGCCGAAACACACGTCTTCATCACCGCCGAGGTGCGCGGCGCGAACCTTCGCATCGCGGTTGCGGACCAGGGAATCGGCATGGACAAGAACGAGGTGAAAAACATCTTCCGCAAGTTCTATCGCACGGAAAAGGCCCAGAAATCGGGCGAAGCGGGCACAGGCATCGGACTATCGATCGTCGAACAGATTGTGGCGCATCATGGTGGGAAAATAGAAGTAGTGAGCACGCCGGGCAAAGGATCGGTGTTCACCATCGTGACACCGGTGGCGCCGGTTGGGGCAACCACTCCTCCCGTCGCGGCACAACGCGCCTGACCGGCACAGCATAAGAAACAACAAATAGACAATGCACATTCTAGTAGTCGAAGACGACGATTCGTTGCGCGCGATGATCGCGGAAATCCTGGCCCTGGAGGGGTTTCAGGTGGACACCGCGGCCTCTACGTCCGCCGCGCGCGATAAGCTGTCGCAGCGTTCGTACCCCATCGTCGTTTCCGATATTTATCTGGACGAACGCACCGGGCTCGATGTCCTGCGCGACGTCAAGGCCGCGAGTCCCGATAGCGCCGTGATTCTGATGTCGGGCCGCGGGTCCATGGAAACGGTGATGGCCGCCACGCGCGGCGGCGCCTTCGATTACCTCGCCAAGCCTTTTGAAACCATCGACGATCTGATCAGTGTCGTAAAGCGCGCCGCGGCGTCCAAAACCAACGAAGCCAACGACGGCGAGGTGGACATCGACGACGTTCCGGAAACGGAAATGATCGGCGTGTCGCCCAAGATGATCTCGATTTACAAGCAGATTTCGCTGGCCGCGCCCACCGACGCCACGATCCTGATCGAGGGTGAAACGGGCACCGGCAAGGAACTGATCGCGCGCATGGTCCATCGCATGAGCGGCCGCGCGACGCAGGCCTTTGTACCCGTCGATTGCGGCGCCATCGCGCCATCGCTGCTCGAAAGCGAACTATTCGGCACGTTGAAAGGCGCATATACCGGGGCCGACCGCGACCGTTCGGGCGTTTTCGAATCCGCCGATAAAGGCACCGTGTTTCTGGACGAAATCGGCGATATCGAACATGGGTTCCAGCTCAAGCTGTTGCGCTTTTTGCAGGAACGGGAGATCCGTCCGCTCGGTTCGGCGCGGGCCCGCAAGGTGGACGTGCGCGTCGTTGCGGCGACCAATAAAGACGTGCCAAAGCTTGTGGAGGAAGGCAAATTCCGCGAGGATCTGTGGTTCCGCTTGAATGTCGTCCGCATTCAGGTTCCGCCGCTGTGCGAACGCGCACAGGACATCCCGTTGCTGGCGGATTATTTCGTAAAGAAATACAACGCCCGCTATAGCCAGAAAACAAAGCTGCTCGAAAGTGGCGTTAAGGCGATGCAGGTGTACAGTTGGCCGGGCAACGTCCGCCAGTTGCAGCACATGATGGAACGCCTGTCGATCCTCGCGCCGCAGCAGCGCATCGATTCGCAGGCCGTGAAAGACGCCATCGAAACCATGGATTCGCGCCAGGATTCGAGCGAAACGCTGGCCGATACCGAGTCCGAACAGATTCGCCGCGTACTTGCGGCGTGCAACAACAACAAGTCGCGCGCGGCCAAGGTGCTGGGCATCGAACGCAAGACGTTGTACCGCAAGTTGGAACGCATGGGTCTCGCCTAAGCGGCGGTGGGCGTAGCATATTCATATGCTGCTGCTCCTTCCGCTGCTTGCCGCTACTCTCGCGGTCGAACCTGGTCCGGCGATTCCGCTGGCGCCCGCTCGTACGGACGTTTCCGCCGAAACGCTTCGGACCACGCCCGCCGGCGACCAGGTCGTTTCGAACGTCCACAATCCTCGCCTGATTCCGTACCTTCCGGCGAAGCCTACGGGCCCCTCGGTGATCCTGATCCCCGGTGGCGGACACCAGGACCTTTGGACCACGCACGAAGGACACGCCATCGCAAAATGGCTGAGCGACCGCGGCATCGCGGCCTTTGTACTGTACTATCGACTGGCGCGTCAGAAAGATTCGACGTACACGGTGGAAGGCGAGAGCCTCACCGATACGCTGAAGGCCATCGAACTCGTGCGTACCCGAGC
>JAFDVT010000306.1 GCA_018268875.1 Acidobacteriota bacterium | reverse complement strand
CGATCGTCTGCGCCGCCAGATGGATCACCGTGTCGATTTCGTATTCGCCGAGCACGCGTTCGATCAACGCCTGGTTGACGATGTCGCCGGTTACCGTGCGCACACGCATCGCGTCGCCAGAACGATGGAGTTCCGATTGCGGCACCCAATCCCGCACCAGACAGATGACGTCGGCCTGTTCCCGCAGCAGCGACTTGACGACCCAACTGCCCACCAGCCCCGTCGCGCCGGTTACCAGCACCGGACGGGCTTTCCAAAAGCTCATGCGGCCCACACTTTCCACGGCGCGTCGCCGGAGTTCCACATGTCGTTCAACTGCACGTATTCGCGATAGGTGTCCATCGCGTAAAAGAATCCCGTATGCCGGTACGCCATCAACTGCCCTTCGGCCGTCAGGCGCTCCAGCGGACCGTTTTCGAACACCGTCTGGTCGTCGTCGATGTAGTCCAGAACCTTGCGGTTCAGGACAAAGAACCCCGCACTGATGTTGTCGCGCGAAATCGGCTTTTCGAAGAAGTCGGTGACCTGTCCGCCGCCGTCCATCCCCAGAATCCCGTAGCGAACCGGCGGATTGACGCTCGTCACCGTCGCCAGCTTGCCATGCGACTTGTGGAACTCCAAAAGAGCCCGCAAATCGACGTTCGACAACCCGTCGCCGTACGTCATCAGGAACGTATCGTCGTCCAGGTACTTGGCCGCGCGCCGGATGCGGCCTCCCGTCATCGTTTCGAGGCCCGTTTCCGCCAGCGTGACGTGAAAACCCTGTTCGCGATGCTCGTTGTGGAACTGGATCTGGTTGGTACGCCCCAGGCAGATCGTAAAGTCGTTGTTCATGGCCTCGTAATTCAGGAAATATTCCTTGATCACTCGGCCGCGGTAGCCGAGACAGAGCACAAAATCCCGGAACCCGAAGTGCGAATAGTACTTCATGATGTGCCACAAAATGGGGCGCCCCCCCACTTCCACCATGGGCTTCGGGCGGTACTCGGTTTCTTCCCGCAGGCGCGTACCCATGCCACCGCACAGAACAATGACTTTCACAGATCTACATATCGGCAAGTACTAAGGTCAAACTGTAGTCTGGTTGAAAAGCACCACCATCGGTGATACGCCACCATTGTAAAATCAACGATTTACGCCTCTTTTCATAGACTTGCCCGTGGCATAAAAAGTGCTCATTTACATAAGCATGAGACATCCTCGACTTCGCTCACTCGTACTGGCGGCCGGGGTGTCAGCGGCCACTTTCGCGCAAACGGCGGCCACCGGCACTCCTCCCAACGGCTGGCCACGGGCGGACGAACCTCAACAACAGCAGCAACCGCAGCAGGAACAAAACCCACCTCCGCAACAGGCGATGAACATGAACATCCCGAATCCGATCGTGATTCCGGCGGGAGCGTGGATCAGTTTGCGGGTCGATCAACCGCTGTCCACCCAGTTCAATCGCGTCGGCGATTCGTTTAGCGCCACGCTGCAGGCTCCCATCGTTGCGGACGGCGTCGTCGTCGCACGCCGGGGCCAGACCATCACCGGCCGTATTACCGACGTCGTCAAAGCCGGCCGCGTCAAAGGAACCTCGCGCCTGGGCATCGAGGTCACGGAACTTTCGCTCGTGGACGGCCAGCAGATTCCCATTCGCACGCAGTTGATGGAGTTCAACGGCGGAACGTCCAAAGGTAGCGACGCGGCGATTATCGGCACCACCACAGGCGCTGGCGCGGCCATCGGCGCAGCGGCGGCAGGCGGATTTGGCGCAGGCATGGGCGCGATTGCGGGCGCCGGCGCGTCCACCATCGGCGTACTTTTGGGCCGCGGACGCAATACCGAAGTCCCGCCCGAGTCGCTGATGCGATTCCGCCTGATGGAACCCGTAAACGTCGATACGACGCGCTCACAACAGGCGTTCCGCGCCGTCCAACAGAATGACTACGAGAACCGTACGATGGCCATGCAGCCTCGCATGCAGGTTCGCCAACCGTATTACGGCATGGGCGGCGGAGGCTGGTACGGCGGCGGACCCGGTTACTGGGGCGGACCCGGCTATTGGGGTCCTGGCTGGGGCTGGGGACCGGCGTACGGCTATGGTTACGGCTACGGCTGGGGACCGAGCATCAGCATCTTCTCCGGCCGCGGCTGGTACGGTGGCGGTCGAGGCTGGTACGGTGGCGGACATCGCCGCTAGTCGCGAAAAGAACGAAGGGATCCCACATTTTGGGGTCCCTTCACATGGATGGGCGAAAATGTTGTACGCTGGAAGAAATTCTGCTGGAGGTGGGCTTTCCCTAGTGCCCGGACGTTTGTAACCTCTGTTCAGAGTATGGCGGGCACGGCCCTAGGCCCTGCCCGGACGGTCCTCCACGGCCTATTTTCCCGAATTCTCTTCCCCGACGACTGCCGTTGCTGCGGTCAACCTCTACAAAAAATCTCCCGTATCCCCGTTTGCCAGGAATGCATCGACCTCGCGGCCTGCCCGATTGAGGCCGAATTCCAGTGCGTCCGCTGCCGCGCTCCCTTTTTGAACCGCGAAACGCTCAACGACGACGGCATCTGCGCCGCGTGCGCCGCCGAGCCCGAAGGTCTCGACTACGCCTGGAGCTACGGGAATTACGACGGCCGCCTGCGCCGTCTCATCCACATCTACAAGTACGAACGAGTCGATACGTTGGCCGCGCCGCTGGCCCGCCTTCTGCTCGATGCCCTGCCCCGCGACGAACAGTTCGATGTCATCGCTCCCATGCCTCTGCATTGGCGCAAGCGTTGGGATCGCGGCTTTAACCAGTCGGAACTGCTCGCGCGCGCGGTCGCCGAACGCAGTGGAATCCCGTACCGGGGCAACCTGCTGCGCCGCGTAAAGGCATCGGAAGCGCAGGCCGGGCTGAGTTTTGCCGCCCGCCAGACCAACGTGCGAGGTGTGTTCCGCGTAACCCGGAACATCGCGCAGGGACAGCACGTCCTGTTGATCGACGACGTTTTAACCACCGGGGCCACCGCCGCCTCCGCCGCGCGACTCTTGCGGCGAACGGGCGGAGCCTCGCGGGTATCGATATTGACGCTAGCTCGCGCCGACCGCCGCTATGCCTGGAGACAGGGTCCCGACCCGTCCGCCGGCAAAAAGGCTCGCGCCGCGGGAGCATGACCAAGGACATCGTTTGACGCACCGACATTAACTCAGATTCTCGATCCGGGAGGGAGAAGTTCGAATGATGATGATGCATGCGCAGGAACGGCTGCAAAAGCCCGTCCTGGTGCTGAACGCCAGCTACGAACCCATCAACGTGTGCGCCGCGCGGCGCGCGCTCGTACTGTTGTTGAAAGGGGTCGCCTCAGTGGAAGAACAGGGGCAGGCTCAAGTCCACTCCAGCCGCAACGCGCTCCGGATCCCGAGCGTTATCCGGCTTCTCGATTACCGCCGCATCCCCATGCAGACCCGCGCCCTCTCGCGCAAGAACATCCTGCTACGGGACCGCTTCACCTGCCAGTACTGCTACAAGATCCTGCCCAGCGGCGAATTGACGCTGGACCACGTCATGCCGCGTTCGCGTTCGGGCGACAGTTCGTGGGAGAACCTGGTGGCCTGCTGCGTGACGTGCAATAACCGCAAGGGCAACCGCACGCCCGACGAGGCGGGGATGAGGCTCGCGCGCACGCCCCGGCCGTTCAGCCTGCACACCTCGCGGCACCTGATGCGCCTGCAGGCTCGAAGTGACGACCAATGGAGGAAGTATCTGTTCTACTGAGGCGAGGAAGATGAATTCCACGGAGTAGGCAACTCGTCTATCTCAAAGGCCGCGCTCGTGATGCGCGTCGACTCATGGTCAAAGTATGGAAAGACAACAAAGCGAAGGCGATCGCCAAGCCGCAAACCTTCACCCGCGTGAATTGCGATATCGCCCGTTTCGACGGAGTGTCCGGCCGATAAAGCGATTTCAGTGACTCTACCCTCGACGATTCCCGTCGGATCGGGGCGACAAAAGGCCTCGCGCGGAATTCGCCAGAATTCTTCCCAGCGGCCAGACAGATCGTTCCACCGCTCGATGGCGTGCGCGACATGGACCTCGCGCCCGAACGCGTCCGTCAGCGAATCACACACCCGCACCGCGGCGCGTCCATTTCCAGCATTTGTGAGCACGCCCCGGTACATCTTGTGAATCCCGGGTATGCCGATTTCCGCAGGTACGGCATCCACTCGAACCTGCAACAGGACGGCGCTTCGGCGCTGGTAGAATGCACCCACCAAGCCAATCGCCGCGACTGCGAGCACCACAATCACCACCCGCGTGCGCTGCATATTTCCATCGACGCGGCTAGAGACCAGAATGTGCCCGAGCAGCGGGCGCGATTGCGCGCAAGGCTAGTCGTTCGG
>JAFDVT010000305.1 GCA_018268875.1 Acidobacteriota bacterium | reverse complement strand
GGCCTGGCCTTGTGGTCGCACAAGCTGTACTGGCTGGCGTCGGTGTTCGGCGGAGGCCCGGTGACGCGGGCGTCGCACCCGTGGGCGGGCACGATCTTCGCGCTGATGCTGGGGTTCATGTTCCGGGGCTGGGTGTCGTTCATGAAGATCGACGCGCAGGACAAGGTATGGCTCCGGAAGTCGCTGCAGTACGCGATGAACGACCACCACGGGGTTCCCGATGCCGGGCGGTTCAACGCGGGGCAGAAGATGCTGTTCTGGACGCAGGCCGCGGCGGCGCTGTTGCTGTTCGCGACGGGGATCGTGTTGTGGAATCCGTCGGTGATGCCTCGCACGGCGCGCCTGGCGGCGATCCTGCTGCACCCGGCGGCGGCGCTGGTGTCGATCACCGGCATCATCGTGCACATTTACATGGGCGTGTTCGTGGTACCGAAGGCGTTGCACGCGATGGTGCGGGGCGAGGTGACGCCGGGGTGGGCGAGAGCGCATCATAGGGCGTGGTACGCGGGGCTGAAGGGGAAGTAACTAATCCAGGTCGAGGGCCGCTTTCACGCCCTCATCCACCTCGTGCAGCGTTTCGGGCGAAAGGGCGCCCAGTCGGTTCGACAATTTGGCGCGATCAAGTGTCGTCACCTGATGGCAAATCGCGACGCTCGGCTTTTGCAATCCCGCGGCCCCGGCGGGAAGCAACACGACCGTGTAAGACCTGCGAAGCTGGTTGTCCGATGTTGAGATCGGCACCACGATCACCGATCGCCAGTTGGAAGTTTGGTTAAACGAGTCGTGGGAAACGATGATGACCGGTCTCCGGCCCGATTGTTCGGAACCGGAGCGCGGCGCTAACTCGGCCCAGAAAACGTCACCTCGCTTCATTCGAAAGGCACTGTCGTTCGGCGTAAGTGTTCCGCTCCCGCCGCTTCGAGATCGCGGTCGAGATCGAAGTCCGTCCCTGCCATCTCGCGCGCGTACTCCGCGATGGCCTTTTTGCGAGCTTCCCGCTTGTGGCTCTTCAACCAGGAGTCGATCGCCTGGCGGACAACCACTGTAGCCGGAACGTTACTTGCCGTGGCGAACGCGCGGATCTCCGCATAGAGTTCCTCCGGCACAGGTACGCTCACGTTCTTCATGCGCTCAGTATCGCAGAAAATCGGACGAACCGTTTCGGCCTCTTCGAGCGTCTGTTAGGTGTAGACTGTAAGCAGGCGGGAGTGTATCCGCCGGCAAAAGGGCGGTGTTCCATACTATGGCTTCTCGCTGGAGATCGTACGTAGGCGTTCTCGCAACCATTTTATTTTGCTCCCTCATGGGGGGCGTGTTCGGCCCGGCTACCGAAGTCGCCAATGCGGCTACGGCGTCCGAGGACGACGTCTCGTCCACGTTAAAGACCTTTTCGAAAGTATATAGCGCGCTCGAAGACAATGCGGCCAGCAAGGTCGATCCGGACAAAGCCATTTACAATGGCGCGATTCCGGGCATGCTTCGCACCCTCGATCCGCACTCCAACTTCTTCGATCCCCGCACGTTTGCACTGCTCAAGGAAGACCAGCGCGGTCATTATTACGGCGTTGGCATGTCCGTCGGTCCGAAGAACAACCGCACGCAGGTGCTCGAACCGTTCACCGGGTCGCCCGCCTACAAGGCCGGTATCCGTCGCGGCGACATCATCGCCGAGGTGAACGACAAGAAGACCGACGGCCTGACGACGTCTGAAGTCGCCGACCTGTTGAAGGGTCCGCGCGGCACCCCCGTGCAGCTCAAGATCGAGCGCCAGGGCGTTGAGCGTCCCCTGCCGTTTAACCTGATTCGCGACGAAATTTCCCGCAAGAGCGTAGGCGATGGCTTCTGGCTGAAGCCGGGCATCGCGTACCTGGACGTCAACAGCTTCAACGAAAACACCAGCCACGAAATGGAAGACGAGCTGAAAAAGCTCGGCGAACAGAACATTCGCGGCCTGGTTCTGGACCTGCGCGGCAACCCCGGCGGTCTGTTGAACGAAGGCGTCGAAGTGGCGGGTCACTTCCTCAAAAAGGGCGAAGTCGTGGTGAAGCATCGCGGCCGTTCCACCCCCGAGCGTCCTTACCAGGCTCGGCGCGGCGGCGGAGCGGGCAAGGATTACCCGATCGTCGTGGTCGTCGACCGTTCGTCCGCTTCGGCCGCCGAAATCGTGGCCGGCGCGCTGCAGGATCATGACCGCGGCTGGGTGCTCGGCGAAAACACGTTCGGCAAGGGGCTGGTCCAGACGGTGTTCCCGATGAGCGAAAACACGGGTCTGGCGTTGACGACGGCGCATTACTACACGCCGTCCGGCCGCCTGATCCAGCGCGACTACTCGAACATCAGCTTTGTCGAGTATTACTACCACAAGAACCTCGAAACCAAGAACACCGCGGACGTCAAGATGACCGATAGCGGCCGCACGGTGTACGGCGGCGGCGGCATTTCGCCCGACGAAAAGTTCGCGCCTCCGAAGTACGACAAGTTCCAGATCGAACTGCTGCGCAAGGGCATTTTCTTCAACTTCGCGCCCAAGTTCTTTGCCGCTCGCGGCAACGACGGCAAACTGCCGCAGGGCTGGGTTCCGGACAACGAAACGCTGAATGACCTGCACAAGTTCGCCCTGGATAACAAGGCCGAGTTCACCGAAGGCGAATGGGCCGAACACAACGACTGGATCAAACAGGCGTTGCGCCAGGAACTGTACATCACGGCGTTCAGCAAGGAAGCGTCCGATCGCGTGGGTATCGAAAACGATCCCACGGTTCTCAAAGCGATCGAGGCGATGCCCAAGGCCAAGCAGTTGCTCGAATCCGCGAAGAAGATGATCGTGCAGCGGACCGAGCAGTTGAACGGACGCTAAGCTAGCAACAACACACCAGACAGGGCCGGGAGCGGAAGCGCTTCCGGCCTTTTTGTTTTTGCTAACCTCGGGGTTTCCTACTCGCCATGCAGCAGCCGCAGCCGTCCTATACCTACGCCGACGTAGCGAAGATGATCGATCATTCGCTGCTCAACCCCACGCTTACCGATCGGGATCTCGAAGAAGGCATCGCGCTTGCGCTGCGTTACGACGTCGCCAGCGTCTGCATCATGCCGCATGCGCTGCGCCGCGCTTCGGACTTGCTGGCGGGTTCGGATGTCCGGTCCAGCACCACCGTGGGGTTCCCGCACGGAGTGCAGACCACGGCGGTCAAGCTCGCCGACACCGAACAGGCGCTGCGCGACGGCGGCCAGGAACTCGACATGGTGGTGAACATCAGCAAGGTTCTGTCGGGCGACTGGACCTACGTCGAACGCGACATGCGCGCCGTGATCGAGGCGACCCATGCCGCCGGGCAGAAGGTGAAGGTTATCTTCGAGAACTGCTACCTCAACGACCGGCAGAAGATCATTCTTTGCGAGATTTCGAGTGGCCTTGGGGCGGACTGGGTCAAGACGTCCACCGGCTACGGGACCGGCGGCGCCACCATCGACGACCTGAAGCTGATGCGGCAGCATGCCGCCTGCCATGTGCAGGTGAAAGCCGCGGGCGGTATCCGCGACCTCGACGCACAACTCGGGGTTCGGGCGATTGGCGTCACCCGTGTCGGCGCCACGCGCACGGCCGCCATGCTGGACGACGCCAGACGGAGGCTCGGTCTTGAGCCGATCGTGATCACGACCTCGACGGCCGCGCCGGAGGGCTATTGATGGTCCTTCGCCGCGGCCTCTTGTTTTGCGTTGCGCTGTCGATCGCGGCCGCCGCGGCAGACTACCCGCAGGGCGCGCCGCTCAAGCGGGGCGATCAGCCTCCGGTCATTCTATTGAACGGGTATCAACTGGGCTGTTCGCCGGGCGCCGTACCCAGTGCCGATACCTTTGGCCAGATGGAAGCGCTGCTCGCGGCTTCGGGGCGCGAGGTTCGCTTTTTCGACAACTGCCTGCTGGGCCGGATCCCCATCGAGGACCTGGCCGCGGCCTTCGGCGCCTACCTCGCGGGACTCCGTTATGAGGACGGCGGCGAGGTCGCGCAAGTGGACCTGGTGGCCCACAGCATGGGCGGCATCATCGCCCGCACCTACCTCGCGGGCAAGCACGCCGACGGGACGTACGCGCCCCCGGTGCCGCATCGCGTACGGAAGCTGGTGACGATCGGTACGCCGCACTTTGGCGCCGATCTGCAGGGTTTGGCCGCCCCCGACGTGCAGGCCGCGGCGATCTCCGGCGGGACGCGACTCCTGTTCGATCTCG
>JAFDVT010000304.1 GCA_018268875.1 Acidobacteriota bacterium | reverse complement strand
GTCAACTGAATCTGACGCGGAGTCCAGTACGACGACTGCAACTGCTGAATGCCATCCGAGGTATTGGGATTCACAAGACCCTGGATGTTAAACGCATTGAAAGCGTCCACATTGAAACGCAGCTTGTAACGTTCGCCGAACGAGAACTCCTTGTACAACGAGATATCCGTCTGGAAGTTCTTCGGACCTTGCAACACCATCGCGTTGTACATGTTCGCTCCGGCGGGTCCCGGCGAATACGCGGTGGTAACCGTCTGACCATTGGCAAGCAACACGCTGACGTTGTTGTTGCCGTAGTTGGTCTGCCCCGGCGTATTGTTGATGGGCGCCAGATACGGCTTGTAGCTATCCGGAACTCCCTGCACGCCGTTGGCGGTGTTAATCACCGTCGGAGCAAGGTAGCCGTTGAACCACATATACGCATCACGGCAAACGCCCGAGCGGCAATCCTTCACCTTCTGCGAATTCTTATACAGGGTGATCGGATTCGTCGCGCCCCAGTTGGTGTTGGCAACCTGGAACGACTGCGACACCATGGTGCCGACAAACGCCACCTGGTAACCGCCAAGCAATGCATCCACAAAACGGTTGCTGTTCTTCAGGAAGCGGCGGCCCTTGCCGAACGGAACATCCACCAGTCCGTTGAACGACACGCGGTTCTGCGGAATCGCGGTGTCGGCGCGGTAGTTCTGCCAGCGGTTGAATTCTGCACTGGGTTCGAACTTCGTTCCGACGTTCATGCCCTGCGGAATTACACCGGGAGCATACAGTTCGGCGGGATACAGGATGTTGTCGCGGAAGGTGTTGCCACCCAGGCGGAACGCGCGGGAGTACACGTAGAAGATCTGATACGCGAACCCTTTGCGGAACGGCCGCTGGTAGTTGAACTGCAGCGCGCTGTTATTGGAGAAGCCGAACTTGGTGGACTGCGTGATGCCGCCCCAGGTCCGGTTGTCATAAGGCCGCGTCGCGACGTTGGCAAACGTACCCGTGGGCACCGTGGTGCCGGTCCGGGTCTGCCAGACGTACGCCGAAGGCTGGTCGTTGATCTGATAGTTCTGGTCGAGGTTCTTGCCGTGCGTGTACACGTAGGAAGCGCGGAACACCGAACCATCCTTAAACGGCTGTTCGATGGTGAAGTTGGACTCCTGTACGCGAGCAGGCGGGTAGTAGGCAGACATCACCGTACCAGCGCCGATGCCCGGCAAAAGGGCGTTGACCGAGTTCGTATCCACCACGTTCGAAGAATTCGCGCCCGTGATGACGTTGAGCGGACCGCGAAGCAGCGAGTTCGGCAGGCCGTCCGGCGACTGCGCCGCCGAAACGTAGCTCTGGGAGTAGCCGGCCGTGAACGGATAGCCAGAGGTCAGATAGCGGATCGAGTTGCGGACAGGCACCGGATAGATGTACTCGCCGTAGCCGCCGCGAATCACCGTCCCACCCTTGCCGAAGGAAGGCTGGTAGGCGAAGCCGATACGCGGAAGGAAGTTGGCGTTCGCACCGGCGATGCCGCGTTCCGGAAGACCGCCCTGCTCAAAGGTCTCGAACTTGACGCCGAGGTTGCGCAGGTTGGTGAGGAGGGCATTCGAGGTAAGTCCCGCCTGCACGTAGTAGTCCAGCGGGCGAGGCAATGCCAGCGCGTCGTTCTTGATGTCGAACGTCGCCATGTAATCGTTGGCGGCGTGCACTGCGGGATGCGCTTCCCAGCGCAGGCCGAGGTTCAACGTCAGACGCTTGGAGACGCGCCAGTTGTCCTGGAAGTACGTGTCGTATTCCATCAGCGAACAGATATTGAACGGAGCGTTGCGGCGTTCGCTGTAGCTGGAAGCCGCGCCCAGGAAGAAGTCGGCATTCTGATTTCCGGTATTCGCCAGGACGCCGTAATTCACGCCCGTCGTCGGATCGTAGATGCCGGTCGCCTGGTTGGTGTACTGCACTTCGTCCACCGAACGATCGGACAGATAACCGAAGCCTTCGCGGCGGATGCGGAAGCCGAAAGCGAACTGATGCTTGCCCCAGATCTTGTTCAGATTCTCGTCAAGCGTCTGCACGCGCTGGCTCATGCCGTAATACCATTGCGAACCACCGTACGGCATGAAGAGGCCCGAACCAATGGCCGGGAATCCGACGTTGCCAAGGCTGTTCGGCAGGCCGAACTGCTTCTCATAGTTCTGCATCGAAACGTCGTTGCCGACGACATACATGCGCTGCCACTGCATGCTGAGGATGGTTTCGGAAAACAGCGTGGGCGAAAAGACTTTCGAATAGCCCAGCGCGCCGCTGATGGTCTGCACCGGAATCGCCTGGTAGCCAGTGGCGCCGGCCGGCAATTCGGAGGTCTCGATGTTGGCGGGCGAGGCCGAAGGATAGTTGCGCAAAGCCTGCTGCTGCTGACGGATGTCAGTGAAGCGGAAGTAACCGCGGTTCTTGTCGTTGAACACGTGGTCCAGACGCACGCTGTAGTTCGGCACGGTCTGCGTGGTTGGGTTTTGGCCGTTCAAATTGAAGTTGACCATCGGATTGTCGGCCGAGGTCGGCAACGGCGTCGCGGCAAGCAGCGTCTTCGCCAATGGGCTGATTCGCGTCAGCGGAATCTGGTTGTTCGGAAACAGCGTGCGAGCGTAGTTGTTGGCAGCGCTCTGGGTCGAATTCGGATCGTACAGCCGCTGCAGCACGCCCGCGTTGTTGACCAGTCCGCTGAAGTCGCCGGTGCGCATCGCAACCGTCGGGACATACATCAACTGTTGCTGCGCGCGGCGAAGCGCGAACCGCTCGTACGCAAAGAAGAAGAACGTGCGATTCTTGCCGTCATAAAGACCGGGAATGCTGATCGGTCCACCGACCGAAGCACCGAATTCGTTACGGATGAGCTTGGGCGCCGCGAAGTTCGCCGGATCCTGGCGCGCGCGGGCAATGCCGAAGTAGTTGTTACGGGCGGTTTCAAACATCGAACCGTGGAACTGGTTCGTGCCCGACTTCGTTGTCAACAGCACAGTGGCCGGTGTGGCAAACTGCGAGTTCGAATTCATGGTTTCGAAGCGGATTTCCTGTACCGCGTCAGGATCGGGCAGCGTGGACTGCGCCGTATTGCCGGCGCTGCCGAAGTTGCGATTCGTCATCGGCGCGCCGTCCAGCGAATATTCCATCGCCTCGCCCATCAGGCCGTTGGCGCGCGTACCACCGGCCTCAAGACCGGGAACCGTGTTCTGCGCCAGGCCCAGAACGTTGCGTCCGTTCTGCGGCAAGGTCGAAATGCGAGCCGCGTCGAGTTGCGTATTGACAGTGCCGCTGTCATAAGTCGCCAGCTGAACCGTTTCGCTACTGACCGTGACTTTTTCGGAAACGTCGCCCAGCGCGAGCTGCCGGTTTGACACAAGAACCTGCCCGCTTTGCAGCGTGACGGTCGTTTCGGACTTCTTCATGCCGGGCGCGCTGACGGTCACCGCATAGGTGCCTGCGAACAATCCCTTGATGGCATAGAAGCCTTCGGAGTTGGTGGTTGTTTCGAGAGAAACGCCTGTTGCCTGGTTGAGCGCCTGAACGCTCGCGCCGGGAATGGCGGCTGATGAAGAGTCTTGAACGGTGCCTTGGATCGTGCCGACACCGCTCTGTGCCCAGAGAGTCGTAGTTGCCGCAAACAGCAACAGCGAGCCGAGGCACGATACCGCTGTGAAACGGGTGCGAAGGTTAGAAATCATGTGTAGCGAGAGCCTGAGGCAGGCAGCATATCACAACTCTGTGTCACAGAACAAAGCCGATTCGGCCGTCTCTGCTACGATGAGCGGGATATGAAAGCCCGGGTCGCACTGCTTTCGTTCCTGTTGGCAAACGCGGCGATCGCACAGCTATTACCGGACCGTTCCAAAGTCTGCGCCGGGTGCCACAAAGAAATCTGGGAATCTTACAAAAAGACCGCCATGGGCCGGTCCTTCGCGCTTCCAACTGCGGAGAACACGCCAGCCCAAGGCAAAGCCTATTATCACGAGCCTTCGGACAGCTATTTCGCGATGTTGTTTCGCGACGGCGCGTGGTTTCAGCGCCGCCATCAGATCGACAGTGCCACGGGTCGCGAGATGAACGTCCTCGAGAAGCGCGTGGACTACGTGCTCGGTTCCGGCAATCACGCCCGCACGTATCTACACCGCACGCCAGCCAATACGCTCATCGAACTGCCCCTGGGTTGGTACGCCGAAAAGGGCGGCTACTGGGCCATGAACCCCGGCTACGATCGTCCCGATCATGAGGGCTTTCGCCGCCCCATCACCTACGACTGTATGTTCTGCCACAACGCGTACCCGGTGGTTCCGCCGCAGCACACCAAGCTTGGCGAAGACGCCGTCTACGGCGAATTGCCCGGCGGCATCGACTGTGCGCGATGCCATGGCAGCGACACCGCAAAGCACATCGAACTCGCCGGCCGCCCCGGCACCAGCCGCGAACTCGTGCGCCAGGCGATCCTCAGCCCCAAACGCTTCACCATGGACCGGCAGATGGAACTCTGCATGTCCTGCCATCTGCAAACCACCAGCTTTCCCCTTCCGGGCGCGATTCTGCGCCAGGATCGCGGACCGTTCTCCTTCCGTCCCGGCGAGCCTCTCGCCGATTTCATCCTGAACTTCGATCACGCCAAGGCGGCGGGCCGTTCGGAAAAGTTCGAGAACGTGAATTCGGCCTACCGTCTCCGCCAATCCGCCTGCTACCTCAAAAGCAGCAGCAGCAATAACAAGATGCTTTGCACCACGTGCCATGACCCGCACCATGCGCCCCGTGGCGCCGATGCCGTCAACCACTACGACGACGCCTGCCGCAAATGCCATAGCGGCGCGCTCAGCAAGGCGTCGCATCCGGCCGCGAAGGTCACCGGCTGCGCGGATTGTCACATGCCCAAGCGCCGCACTGAAGACGTCATCCACGTCGTCATGACGGACCACCTCATCTCGCGTCACAAGCCTGCCGGCGACCTCCTCGCCGAGCGCAAGGAACGCATCGACAACTACCGCGGCGAGGTTGTTCCGTACTATCCGCCGTCGCTGACAGGCGTCGCCGACGCCGATCTCTACCGGGCCCTCGCGCAAGTGAAGCAGCGCAGCAACCTCGATGCCGGCAT
>JAFDVT010000303.1 GCA_018268875.1 Acidobacteriota bacterium | reverse complement strand
GGTCCGCTGAAGAATCCCGGCAACATCGACTTTGTGATCGTGCGGGAAAGCACCGAAGGATTGTTCTGGAAGCGCGGGCATCAGTACACGACGGATTTGCCCGAAGCGCTCGATACGATGCGGATTTCATTGGCCGGGAGCGAGCGGCTATTCCGGTCCGCGTTCGAACTGGCGCGCAAGCGGCGGAAGAAAGTAACGTTGGTAGACAAGGCCAACGTTCTGCCTTCGATGGCGTATTTCCGGGGGATTTTCGATGAAATCGCCCGCGAGTACCCGGATGTCGAGACTGAGCGTGTGTACGTCGACGCGATGTCGCTGTTCCTGGTGCAGAGGCCGCAGACGTTCGATGTCGTGGTGACGGAGAACATGTTCGGCGACATCATTTCCGATCTTGCGGCGGGGTTGATTGGCGGCATGGGGATGGCGCCGAGCGGCGATATTGGGCCGAAATATGCGGTGTTTCAACCTTCGCACGGGTCGGCGCCGGACATCGCGGGCAAGGGGATCGCGAACCCTGTGGCGACGATTCTTTCGGCGGCGATGATGCTGGACTGGTTGGGCGATGCCGCATCGGCGCGCCGGATCGACGCGGCGGTGGCCAAAGTATTTGCCGATCCTCGCAACCGGACTCGCGATATGGGCGGCGCGCTGACCACGCGCGAGATGGGCGACCGGATCGCTGAAGCGTTAGCCTGAAGATGTGGATTATGCCTTAGCGCTACACCGCTTTCAGTTCGCTTTCACGATTTCCTACCATTACTTGTTTCCGCAGTTGACGATGGGGCTCGCGCTGCTCATCGTCGTATTGAAGACGCTGCATTTGCGCAACGGCGATGTTCGCTACGCGCAAGCCGCCCGGTTCTGGGCGAAGATTTTCGGCATCAATTTTGCCTTCGGCGTCGTCACCGGGATTCCGATGGAGTTTCAGTTCGGTACCAACTGGTCGCGGTTTTCAAAGGCCGCGGGCGGCGTGATCGGACAGACGCTCGCGCTCGAAGGCGTGTACTCATTCTTCCTGGAATCGACGTTTTTGGGCCTGTTTTTATTCGGCGAGAAGAAGCTTGGACGCCTTGGGCACTGGTTCGCGGCATTCATGGTGTTTCTCGGTTCGTGGCTGTCGGGGTTCTTCATTATCGCGACCGATGCCTGGATGCAGCACCCGGTGGGGTACACGACGCTGCCTGACGGGAGCATCCAACTGGAGAGTCTTTCGGCGTTGCTGCTGAACCCCTGGACGTTTTGGATGTACCTGCACAACATGACCGGCGCCGTGGTGACGGGTTCGTTCGCGATGGTGGCGGCCGGGGCGTACTATCTGATCGCCGGAAAGCACGGCGAACAAGGGAAAGTGTTTTTGCGCATCGGCGTGCCGGTGGCGACGATCGCAGCCGTCGCGATGATCTTTCCAACGGGCGACGGGCAGGGCAAGAACCTGGCCAAGTATCAGCCGATTACGCTGGCCGCCGCCGAGGGCTTGTTCGATAGCGAGGCCGGCGCACCGATTGCGATTCTGGGTCAACCGGATGCGCATCGCAAGAAGTTGGATAACCCGCTGTTGATCCCTCGCATGTTGAGCTTCATCACCTACCAGCGCTGGGATGCGGAGGTGAAGGGGCTGAATCACTTCCCCCAGGACCAGTGGCCGGATCAGATCGAGTTGCTTTATTACAGCTTTCACATCATGGTCGGGCTGGGTACGATTTTTGTTGGTCTCACGGTGCTTTCAAGCCTGTTCCTGTGGAAAGGAAAATTGTTTGGGACGCGCTGGCTGCTGTGGATTCTGATGCTGGCGCTTCCGTTCCCGTTCATCGCGAATACGGCCGGGTGGTTCGCGGCGGAACTGGGCCGCCAACCATGGCTGGTCTACGGCGTCATGAAAACCAGCGCGGGATATTCGGCTCGTGTGTCGGCGGGCAACACCCTGTTTACCACGCTCGGGTTCCTGGGCATGTACGGATTGCTTAGCATCCTGTACCTTTTGCTGATGCATCGCGAGTTGGAACATGGGCCGGGCAGCGACGGCAGCGAAGAGGGAGCGCATTAACAATGGAGGCGCTGTGGTTTTGGCTGCTGGCCGCGATGCTGACGGTGTACGTCGTGCTCGACGGGTTCGACCTCGGAGCGGGGATCGTGCATCTGTTGATCGCAAAGACGGAAGATGAGCGCAAGGCCGTGCTGGCGTCGATCGGTCCGTTCTGGGATGGCAACGAAGTCTGGCTGATTGCCGCGGGAGGCACGCTGTTTCTGGCGTTTCCGACGCTGTACGCGGCAAGTTTCATGGGATTTTATCTGCCGCTGACGATCGTGCTGTGGCTGCTGATGTTTCGCGGGCTATCGATCGAGTTGCGCAACCACGCGCCGTCGCCGATGTGGCTGCCGCTGTGGGACGTCTGCTTTGCGGTGTCGAGCGGGTTGCTGGCGGTGTTTCTGGGCGCGGCGTTGGGCAACGTGATTCGCGGGGTGCCGCTCGATTCGCAACAGGAGTTCTTTCTGCCGTTGTGGACCGATTTCAGTCCCGGGAAAGAACCTGGGATCCTGGATTGGTACACGATTGCGGTGGGCGCGACGGCGTTTTTCGCGCTGCTGATGCACGGGGCGTTATGGGTGGCGGCGAAGACCGGAGGCGCATTGAGCAAGCGCGCGGGCGAGTTAGCGCGGCGTGTCGCGATGGGCGTCGCGGTGTTGACCATGGTGATTACAGCGGCGACGTTCTGGCTGAGGCCGGAGTTGTGGCGGCGGTTCCCCGAAGCGCCTTGGGGGTTCGTGCTTCCCGCAGTGGCTGTCGCGGGTTTGTGTATGGTTTTGGCCGGGAAATGGCCGTTTGCCGGATCGTCGGCGTACCTGGTTGGCATGATGTCGTCGGCGGCGTTCAGTCTGTTTCCAGTGGTGTTGCCGTCGTCGACGGACGCGTCGCTGAACCTGACGATTTATAATTCGGCGGCCGGCGCGTATGGGCAGAGCGTGGCGTTGTGGTGGTGGATTCCGGGAATCCTGCTGACGGCCGGATACTTCACCATGCTGTTTTGGCGCTTTCGCGGAAAGCTGGATGAATCTCGCTAATGTTTTGTGAACTATTTGGGTACGAACCGCGTACCTATCCGTTTGGAGGCAGTATGTCCCTATTTTCTAGAGGCACCGCGGCACTGATGCTGGCGGCTTCGGCCGGGATCGCGTTTGCCGCGCTCCCGCCGATTATCGATCGAGATCTACTATTTGGCGACCCCGAAATCGCGGGCGCGCAACTGTCGCCGGACGGCAAGTACATTGCGTTTATCCGGCCGCTGGACAAGACTCGCAATGTCTGGGTGAAGAAGGCGGAAGACCCGTTTTCCGCCGCAAAGCCGGTTACGGCGGTGACCAAACGGCCGATTGGCGGCTATTCGTGGAGCCGCGAAGGCAAGTTCATTCTGTGCGTGCAGGATGACGGCGGCGATGAGAACTTCAACGTCTGGGCGGTGAGCCCGGCGGATTCGCCGAAGGCTGGCGAGAAGGCTCCTCCGGCGCGCAATATCACCGAAGCCAAGAAGATTACGGCGCAGATTTTGCATGTCTCGAAGATCGATCCC
>JAFDVT010000302.1 GCA_018268875.1 Acidobacteriota bacterium | reverse complement strand
CGCATCGCGACGGTGGCCGAAAATCTGGGCCGCATGGGTGTCAAAGTCGAGGTGGAACCGGCCGGCTTCCACGTCCCCGGCAAACAGAAATTCAAGGCCGCGCAGATGGATTCGTTCCACGACCATCGCATCGCCATGGCCTTTGCAATCGCATCGCTCGCCGCCGATGGGCCTTGCCTCATCGACCGAGCCGATGCCGCGTCGGTGTCCTTCCCCGAGTTCTACTCCACGCTGGAAAAGATCTCGGCGGCTTAGCGGCAGTTGAAGCGATGAAACAGGATCTGGCAGCGGCGGGACTCTTGCATGACTGGAACAATGTTCTGCAAACGGTTGCGCAGGCGGCCGCGCTTTTGTCGGAAGATCCGCAATGGTCGGACCTGGGCCATACGCTCGAAGCGGCGGCGCTGCGAGGCCGCGCCATCGCCGAAAGCGTTACCGAACAAGCCTGTTTCTGCGATTTGCGCGAGGTGATCGATCGCGCCGCCGCCGGCTCGCCCGTGCGGCTGCACAACGGCCTTTCATCGGAATGCGGGCTATACGGACGGCCTCGCGCGTTGGAACGAGTATTTGTGAATCTGTTCGAAAACAGTGCCGCCGCCGGAGCGACGGAGGTGTCCGTGTCCGGCGGCGTCGAAGCTCTGGAACTGCGCGACAACGGCCCTGGCATACCCGCTAGCCTGTTGCCTCGCCTGTTTGAACCCGGTGTGTCCGGGCGTGGGTCAACCGGCCTTGGCCTGCACATCGCGCTGTCGATCATCGAAGCCCACGGAGGCGCGGTGGAAGCGGCAAATCTGAATGGCGGAGGCGCCTGTTTCCGCATCCGGCTACCCAAGCAATGAACTATCTCTGCATACATGCGCATTTTTATCAGCCACCGCGTGAAAACCCGTGGCTGGAATCGATTGAGATGCAGGATTCGGCCTATCCGTACCACGACTGGAACGAGCGCATCACCGCCGAATGCTACTACCCGAACGGCGCCGCGCGCATTCTGGACGACAAGCGCCGCATCGTGCGCATCGTCAATAATTACGCGTCCATCAGCTACAACGTCGGCCCCACGCTGCTGAGCTGGCTGGAAGAAAAATCGCCGGACGCCTACGCGCTGATCCTCGAGGCCGACCGCGAAAGCGCCAAACGGTTGGACGGTCACGGCAACGCCATCGCGCAGGTGTACAACCACCTCATCATGCCGCTGGCCAACCGCCGCGACAAAATCACGCAGATCCGCTGGGGCATCGCCGATTTCCGCAAACGGTTCGGACGCAAGCCGGAAGGCATGTGGCTGTCCGAAACCGCGGTGGACCTGGAATCGCTCGAACTGATGGCCAGCCACGGCATCCGCTTCACGATCCTGAGTCCGTATCAGGCCAAGACCCCTGTGGACACCACGCAGCCCTACCTGGTCAAGCTTCCCGGTGGCGGCACGATCACCGTGCTCTTCTACAACGGGCCGATTTCACAGGCTGTCGCGTTCGAACGCCTGCTGGAGGACGGCGAGCGGTTCGCCCAACGGCTTGTGCAGGGCTTTCACGCGTCCAGTTCCTTTCCGAATCAGTTGGCGCACATCGCGACCGATGGCGAAACCTACGGCCATCATCACCGCCACGGAGAAATGGCGCTGTCGTACGCGGTGCAGGAAATCGAAGGCCGCGGGCAGGTCAAAATCACGAATTACGCCGCCTACCTCGCCGAGCACCCGGCAGTGCTCGAGGCCGAGATTCACGAAAACAGCGCCTGGAGCTGTTCGCACGGCGTGGGCCGCTGGAAAGAGGATTGCGGCTGCAATTCCGGCGGACGCTGGGGTTGGAACCAGGCTTGGAGAGGTCCGCTACGCGCCGCCTACGACTGGCTGCGCGACCTCATGGCGCCCGAATTCGAAGCGCGCGCCGCAAAGTTCACCGCAAACCCGTGGGCTGCTCGCGACGCCTACATCGAAGTCGTGTTGGACCGTTCGCCTGCCACGCTTGAAAACTTTCTTTCGAAACACACGTCGCGCGAACTGTCGCGGGACGAACGCATCGAGTTCTCGAAGCTTCTCGAAATGCAGCGCAACGCGATGTTGATGTACACCAGTTGCGGCTGGTTCTTCGACGATCTATCGGGCATCGAAACCGTACAAACCATGCAGTATGCCGGCCGCGCGCTGCAACTGTTTGAAGAAGTAACGGGCATCGCCGCGCAGGACCGGTTCCTCGAAAAGATGTCGCTCGCCGTCAGCAACGTGCGCGAAAGCGGCACCGGCGCGGACATCTTCCGGACGCAAGTGCTCGCCGCCAAGGTGGATTTCTACAAGCTCGCGGCGCACTATGCGATCAGTTCGCTATTCACGAACTATCCGGAAAACGCCGCTGTCTACTGCTTTCAATGCCTGTCCACGCATCGCCGCGAATCGCGCACCGGCAGGCTTCGCGTCGTTACCGGAACCGTCCGCATCACTTCGCGAATCACCTGGGAAACAGCCGAGTACGCGTACGGCGTGATCCATTTCGGCGACCACAACCTCACCGCCGCCGTACTGCCGTTGACGGACGTCG
>JAFDVT010000301.1 GCA_018268875.1 Acidobacteriota bacterium | reverse complement strand
TGCGGATGGATTCGGTGAGGTCCGGCGGGGCTAACACCCAGCCTACGCGCCAGCCTGTCACCGAGTACGTCTTGCTCATGCTGTTGATGAGGACGCTGCGTTCGCGCATGCCGGGCAGGGTCATGATCGGGACGTGGGCGAGGCCGTCGTAGACGATGTGCTCGTAGATTTCGTCGGTGATGGCGAGCGTGTCGAACTCTTGGCAAAGTCCCGCGATGAATTCGAGTTCCTGGCGGGAAAAGACCTTGCCTGTGGGGTTGTTGGGCGTGTTGAGGATGATCGCCTTGGTCTTGCTGGTGAAGGCCCGGCGGAGCTCGTCGGGGTCGAAGGTCCAGTCCGGGGCGCGCAGCGTGACCAGCTTGCGGGTGGCGCCGCAGAGCAGCGTGTCGGGGTGATAGTTCTCGTAGTAGGGTTCGAAAACGATGATCTCGTCGCCGGGATTGGTGGTGGCCAGTAGCGTGGCGATCATGCCTTCGGTGGCGCCGCAGCAGACGGTGATTTCGCGCTGGGGGTCGAAATCGGTGTTGTAGGTGGAGCGGTACTTGGCGGCGATGGCGTCGCGGAAGGGCTTGGCGCCCCAGGTGATGGAGTACTGGTTGACGTCGTCCTGGATGGCGGCGCAGGCGGCGTCCTTGAGGTTCGCCGGAGCGGGGAAGTCGGGGAAGCCCTGGGCCAGGTTGACCGCCTTGTGCACGACGGCGAGGCGGGTCATTTCGCGGATGACGGACTCGGTGAAGTGCGCGGTGCGGGCGCTGCGGAAGCGCTGCCTGGCGTGGGTTTCAGGACCTGCTACGACCGGCGATATCGACATAGATTCGAGGGTATCATTACAGTTTCCATGCGAAACATGCGTTTGCGGGCCAACCGGAACCGGCTGAAGATCGAGCACAGCATCATCGACGGTTTGCGCGATGTTTTGGAGGAAATGCTGGAGGCGGAGGACCGGATCCGGTCGATCGTTCCCGGCGTGATTCGCAAGGTTCGCGATGCGAAAGGCAAGGTCGAGATCGGCGTTACGGTACCGGTGGTGAACGGCTGGAAGGCGATCGCGCTCGCGTCCGGCGCGCGGCAGGAACTGTTTATCAGTACGGATCTGAAGAAAGAAGAGCTGGAAGCGCTCATCGACGCGACGCTCGCCCAAGAAAAACGGCGCGAAGAGCGTTAAGCTCCGCGCGCCGCTTCCCTTTCTTGCTTACGACGATTAGAACAACAGTTTGAGACCAACCTGCTGCTGACGGTTTGCCGTCGACGTGCTGGTGATGTTGCCGAAGGTCGCCGCTCCGTTCGCCACCCAGGTGCTGCCCGGGTTGGAGAAGTTCACGTGGTTGAGCGAGTTGAACATTTCCCAACGGAACTGAACCTTGACGCGTTCGCTGACCGCGAAGTTCTTGAAGAAGCTCGCGTCCAGAGTGACGATGCCAGGGCCACGCAGAGAGTTGCGTCCCACGTTGCCGTAGGTGTACAGCGTGGGCAACTGGAAGGCGTTCCAGTTCACGCAACCGACGAGCACGCTGCCGTTGCAGTTGTTAACCACCGCGTTGCCCGAGTAGCTGGCGCGCTGGGTGCCCTGACCGACGTTGGCCTGGTCGGCCGCGATCGATACGTTGAAGGGGAAGCCGCCCTGCGCGGTGAGGATGCCGTTAACCTGCCAGCCGCCGAGCAGCGCCTTGACAGCGCGGTTCGAAGAACCCATGAAGAAGGGCAGTTCGTAGTTCGCGCTGGAGACGAAGCGGTGGCGCAGATCCCAGTTGGCCGGACCGTAGTCAAGCCGCCAGTTGAAGGGCGACATGACGTTGGAGCCGCCATTGGAATCGGTCGACACGTCCAGAGTCTTCGAGTAGGTGTAGCTGGTGAGAGTCGTCAGACCCTTGAAGCCGTTCTGCCGGAAGACGACGCTGACGCCGTTGTAGTTGGAAATCAGGTCGTTCTGGATGACGCGGATGGTGGTGAACAGCGGATTCGGACGACGGTCGTTGATGACGCCGGGGCCCGGTTGCGGGGTGTTCACATAGAAGCTGCGGTCGAGGTGGTAGGCGTGGTTGCCCAGGTACTCGACGGCGATGCCGGCCGTACGCCACAAGCCGCGTTCCACGCTAAAGCTCCACTGATTCATGCTGCCGTTCGGCAGGTATGGATTGATGGTGAAGGCGCTGGGACGGGCCGATACGGTTCCGCCAGTGCCGGGCGTGGGGTTCGCCAGCGTGAGGATCGGGTTGAGCAGCACGTTGGAGCTGAGTGAGTTGTTGAAGGTGAAGATCGTCGAGAACGGCGGATTGGTGGTCGCCAGCGTGTACGAGTTCATCTGGTTGGGGTTGTAGTACACGCCGAATCCACCGCGGAACACAAGCTTCGACGTCGCGCGGTAGGCAAAGCCCAGGCGCGGCGCCCAGTTGTTGTGATCGCCATTGTGGTACTTGATCTTCTGCGGAACGGTGCCCGGGATGAACGCGGTCATCTGCGGGTTCAGGATCGTACCGTTGCCCGTGGTGGACTGGGGCACGATCGGCAGTTCGTAGCGGAGGCCGTAGGTGAGCGTCAGCTTCGAGCTCAACTGCCACTTGTCCTGCACGAAGAAGCCGTAGCGCCACTGGTAACCGCCACCGGGGAACAGCGGACCGGGGGTGGTGATGGCTTGCGGGATACCCAGGAGGAAGTCCGCCGCGGAGAAGCCGGAGAGCTGACCGTTAAAGGTGAAGCCGCCGCGCGGATTGTTGTTCGCGGTGCGGTTGGTGGTCACCTTGCGGCTATCGATACCGGCGACGATGTTGTGCGCCGACTTGATGATCGAAAAGCTGTCCGAGATCTGATAGGTCGTATCGTTC
>JAFDVT010000300.1 GCA_018268875.1 Acidobacteriota bacterium | reverse complement strand
GGCTTCGGCGGGGCAAATCCAGTATCGTGACCGGCGCTTGTTCGTGTTCTTCTTCGACCTGTCGTCGATGCCGCCCGCCGATCAGATTCGCGCGGTGAAGTCCGCAAACGAGTTCATCGGGAAGCAGATGAAGCCGGCCGACATGGTGTCGGTGATGTCGTTCTCGACGAAGGTGGAAGTACGGCAGGATTTCACGGACGATCGCGAAGTGCTGCAGGCGGCGCTACGCGGGTTGCGCATCGGCGAAGGGTCCGATCTTGCGGGCGCGGCGTCGACGGCGAGCGAAGACGAAAGCGACGACGGATCGGCGTTTCAGGCCGATGAAAGCGAGTTCAACATCTTCAACACGGATCGCAAACTGGGCGCGCTGGAGACCGCGGTGAAGATGCTGGCGAACCTTCCGGAGAAGAAAGCGCTGATCTACTTTTCGAGCGGCGTGGGCAAGACCGGAATGGAGAATCAGTCGCAATTACAGTCGACGATGAATGCAGCGGTGCGAGCCAATGTGTCGTTCTATCCGGTGGACGCGACGGGGTTGAAGGCGGAGCCATTGGGCGGCGATGCATCGCAGGCGATGTCTCGTGGATCGGGCGTGTTTTCGGGCTCGGCGCAACGTTCGCGGATGAGCGCGAGGCAGGATCAGCAGGAGACGCTAGTGTCGCTAGCGGCGGGCACGGGCGGCAAGGCGTTCCTGGACGACAACGATCTGACGATGGGCATTGTGCAGGCGCAGAACGACATGCGCAGCTACTACATCGTCGGGTATTACTCCGCCAATGAGGCGAATGACGGCAAGTTCCGGCGCATTCAGGTGAAGCTTGCGGCGCCGAACGCGCAGGCCAAGTTGGACTATCGCAACGGGTACTATGCATCGAAGGAATTCGCGAAGTTCAACGAGAGCGATAAGGAACAGCAACTGGAAGAAGCGTTGGCGGCGGGCGACCCGGTGACGGATTTGCCGATCGCGATCGAGATCAATTATTTCCGTTTGTCGAAAGATCGTTACTTTGCCCCCGTGGCTGTGAAGATCCCCGGGCGCGACGTTCCGCTGGCGACGAAAGGCGATACGGAGCTTGATTTTATTGGGCAAATACGCGATTCGCGAGGACGGCTGGCGGGTACGGTTCGCGACGGCATCCGGATGAAGTTGACGGAAAGCGATCGCGCACAGCTTGAGAAGCGCAGTCTGCAATACGACACGGGGTTTGCGCTGGCGCCGGGCGAATACACGTTGAAGTTCCTGGCGCGGGAGAATCAGAACGGCCGCATTGGGACGTTTGAAAGTAAGTTCGTGATCCCGGACCTGACGGCGTCGTCATTGCCGGGGCTGCGGCTGAGTTCGCTGGTGTTGTCGAGCCAGCGGGAGGACATGAAGGCGGCGGTCGGCTCGGCTTCGAATGATAAAAAACTGCTGTCGCAGAATCCGCTGGTGGACAACGGCCAGAAGCTCATCCCCAGCATCACGCATGTGTTCCGCAAGGACCAGAGCCTGTACGTGTACGCCGAAGTGTACGATGCGGGCGTCGAGGATAAGCAGGCGAGCGTGATGGCGTCGCTGGCGTTTTATCGGGGAAAATCGAAGGCTTTTGAGACGCCCGCGGTGAAGATCGAACAGGCGGCGGCGAAGCGCCCGGGCGTTTATCCGGTGCGCTTCGAAGTTCCGCTGGCGAAACTGACCGCCGGTCAGTTCGTGTGTCAATTGAATTTGGTGGACGAGGTGGGAAAGAAATTCGCGTTCCCACGCACGAACCTGATTCTGGCCTCAAACTAACGCTTTTTTGAGGAACGGAATGCCCTGTTTGCCGTGGAAGCTGTGTTGGCCGGAGAAGACTTCCTGGGCGACGTTGTTGCCCGATCCCATCGCGTCGTACACCTTGCGAATGCGTTCGTAACTTTCGCGGCTCGCGGCGACCGGGAAGATGTTGTCTTTGTCGCCGGACTCGATAAACAGGGGTCGCGGCGCGATCAGGCCCGCGACGTCGTACATCTCGCACCAGTTCAAAATGCCGGGGACGTAGTTGTCCATGCAG
Source organism: Acidobacteriota bacterium (assembly GCA_018268875.1). Lineage (GTDB taxonomy): Bacteria > Acidobacteriota > Terriglobia > Bryobacterales > Bryobacteraceae > F-183. Next base: position 2,694 of record JAFDVT010000300.1, on the reverse strand, counting down.
TGCGCAATGCTGAGGATGCTGTCGCGGAATGTGTTCATGTAGCCGCTCACCATGGCGGCCTTGATGCGAGGTTCAAGCGCGGTGGCGAACACCGTGCAGGTGCCTCCGCCGGAGATGCCCATGCAGGCGACGTTCTTGGCGTCGAGGTCGTTGGGGCGCGTTTCGATCCAGTCGATGGCGCGCATGACGTCGTAGGCTCGCCAGGCGATCATCGTTTCACCGAACAATAACGCGGCTCCGGCGGCGGGCTGGCAAGCCGATGTACCGAGGCCTCGTTTTTTATTGGCGGGATCGCGACGGCAGCCGAAACCCATGGGTTCGATGGCGAGCGCGGCCATGCCGGCTTCGACGGTCTGAATGGCGAAGTCGTGCTGATAGCCATCCTTGTTCGTACGGTCCCGGCCTTTGTCGTCGATGCCGACGATGTCGTCGACGCCGCGCCCGTGGCCGGGCACGCAGATGACAACGGGGACGGGCGCCTTGGCGTTCTTCGGGGTCAACAAATAGGCGAGGACCTGCACGCCGGGCTGCGAGGTGAAGATGAACTTTTCGCGAACATAGCCAGGGAATTCGCGCTTTTCGAGCATTTGCGGCGCGAGCGGCGTTCGTTTGGCGGGGAAGCCGCCGACGAGTTCGAGGACCTTGGGACGAAGCTTGGCCTGCCAGTCCTGCACCTGTTTTTTGTTGCCGGCGCCTTTGAAGGTGAGCTTGAGGGGTGCTGCTTCCCAACGTTTGCGAGTCCAGATGATGGGGTCGAACGCGTCGTTGTCGACCTTGGATGTGAAGCCGTCGAGAGGACCCTGGTAGGTGTCGTTATTGCCTTGCGCCATGGCGGTGCCCGCTGTTGCCGCGGCGATTGCCGCCCTTCTGGTGAACTGTTTGGCCATCGAGGGCCAGTGTACCCTTATGGAAGCAGTATCGCCAGCTTGCATGAACGTTCTTTTTGTCCTCTATCACGACTTCACTTCGAATAGCGCGTCGCACGTGCAAAACCTTGCCAATGAATTGGCGAAGTTGGGTGCCGATTGCGCGGTCTGCGTGCCGTCGAACGTCGCGTCGCTCGATGTATTGGGCGGCGACAAAAAGTTCCAGGCTCTGCTGTATGAGGATGTTCTGGCGGGGAAGTTGCGGTTTGTTCCCGATGTGACGCATGCGTGGACGCCTCGCGAGGTGGTGCGGCGTTTCCTGGCCTCGGCGAAGTTGCCGGGCAAACTGGTGGTGCATCTGGAAGACAACGAGCAACACCTGCTGGCGCGGGCTTTGGATCGCAAATGGAAGGATCTCGTTCACGAACCTTTGGAGACGCTCGATCGCGTGGTTCCGGCGCATTTGGCGCATCCGCTGCGGTTCCCGGAACTGATGCGGCAGGCCGATGCGGCGACCGTGATTGTGGATAAGCTGCGCGAGTTGGCCTCGCCCGAAAGGCCTGTGGAAGAGGTTTGGTGTTCGGCTGATGAAAGTCTGTTCCAGCCGGTGCCCGTCAATTACGAGATGCGGCGCGAACTGGGGATCGGCGACGACCGCAAGGTGATTGTCTATCCCGGCAACGTGCATGCATCGAACGCGAGCGGGGTTCGGAGCTTGTATACGGCGGTGGCGGTGTTGAATCGCGAAGGCGCGCCGGTGACGCTGGTTCGCGCGGGCCGCGACTTTGCGGAGTACCTGGAACAGGGCGGCAGTTGGGTTCAACCGTTTGTGAAGGACCTTGGGATGGTGGAGCACAAGCGCATGCCGCAGGTGTTGGCGATGGCGGATCTGTTTGTGCAGCCGGGCAAGCCGGGGGAGTTCAACGATTATCGTTTTCCGAGCAAAATGCCGGAATTTTTGGCGTTGGGGCGTCCGGTGGTGCTGCCGAAATCGAACATCGCGCTCGAGATGCGGCATGGTGTGGATGCCTACGTCGTGCCCGAGGCGAACGCGATGCACATTACGACCGCGGTGCTCGAAATCCTGCGCGATCGCGAACTGGCGGCGCGATTGGCGGCGGGTTCGCGGCAGTTTTTTGACGAACGGCTGAGTTGGAAGCAGGGAGCGCGCAAGCTGGAAAAGCTGTACGCGTCCCTGCTCTCGAATTAGCGTCGCGCGGTGGCGGACGCGGAAGTTCCGGACGTGTTGGTGAGCGTCACGGTGAGCGAGTCGATGGTGGCGAAGTCGCCGTTGGCAAGCGTGAACGGAATGCGAAGTTGGAATTCGGTTCCGAACGGCAGGCTCGCGGCGTCGCGATACCAATCGTTGAAGCGGCTGGTGAGTTCGACGGTGAAACGGGTGTCGCCATCGACGCGCGTACCCGATGTGGTGTTGACCTGAACGGCCGCCTGCGTCACGTTACGCGTGGGCGAGAAGCCGAGGATCACGAGGTCAAAACCTCCGGCGCTTTGCACGATGCGCGCGCTCGAGATGACCGGGGCCGAGCGCGGAATCACGATACGGACCTCCGGCGCGGGGCTTGGCATAACGTTGAGCGTGGATCCCGCAACGGTGAGCGCGGTCATACGAACCACCACGGTTCCGGCGACAGTGCCGGGACGAACGAGGGCTCCGGCCGGCAAGGCGCCGTTGCCCGTTACATCAAAGCTGAACGTCGTACCGCCGGCGGCAAACACCGGCGAGGCCGCCGCGGGCAAGGGCCCGGAGAGGTTGTCGGCGTTCGGTTCAAACGAGAGCGACAGAGTGGCGCGCAGGGTTCGCGGCGAG
>JAFDVT010000002.1 GCA_018268875.1 Acidobacteriota bacterium | reverse complement strand
GCCGCGGCGCTCAAGAGCGACGGCACGGTGTGGGTATGGGGCAACAACGGGCAAGCCCTGTTCGGCAACGGCCGCCGCGAACAGACCGCGAAGTCGCCGGTGCCTGTGCGCGTCGCGGGAGTGGCCAATGTCGCCGAACTCGCCGGCGCCAACGGTGGACGCCACTTTCTGGCGCTCCTGCGCGACGGCACCATTCGAACCTGGGGCAACAACGACTTTGGACAAGCTGGAAACGGAGCCTTCGGCACATTTCAGATGGCTCCGGCCACGTCGAAGATCAACGGCGTCAAAGCCGTCTTTGCGGTGGGCAATAACTCCTACGCGGTTCGTAACGACGGGTCGATCTGGTTCTGGGGCGGAGGCGGCGGCTACGAAGGCGTCTGGCCGTTGGGACGCAAGGGTGCTCCGTTGCCGATTCCGTTCCCCTTTCCCTGATCCGAGGAGCCTTGCGCGGGCCACAAACGCAACGCCAGCGCGATGCTCAGCAGTTGTACGCACACGATCAAGGTGACGCAGCCTGTCCAGCCATACGAGTGCCAGATCAGGCCGGGAACTGCCGCACCCGCGGAACCTCCGGCATAATACGCCGCGCCGTACAGACCCACGGCCAGCGCGCGGTTATGGCTCGTCGCGACGCCCAGGTACGAGTTGGTGGACGCCTGCGCGGTGAATACGCCCGAACAACACAGCGCCAGTCCCACGAGCACCAGCGGCAGGCTCGGAGCGAGCGTCAGCAGTACCCCCGCCGTCCCCGCCGCGACCCCGATTGTCAACGTCCTGCGTGGACCTCGCCGGTCGAGACCTCGCCCGGCGATGCGTGTCGCCAGCGCGCCGAACAGGTACACAAAAAAGAGCCAGCCCAACTCCGCCGAAGTGAGATGGAACGGCTCTTCCGCCAGATGAAAGTTGATGTAGGTGAACGTGCTGGTCAGCGTGAACAGCACGCAAAAACCCACGGCCAAAGTCGCGATCAATTGCGGGTTGCGAAGATGCGCCGCCACCGCGTCACGCAGCGGCAGGTCGTTGCTGCTGGCGGACGCCCCCTTTACCGCGGTGGCGCCGTGCGTTTCCCGTGGCAGGCAGATCCAAAGTCCCACCGCGCAGGCGAGGTTCAGGAGTCCAACGACGAAAAACACCCAGTGCGTGTCGATGCGCCCGGCCAGCAGACCCGCCACAAAACGCCCCGAAAACCCGCCAAAAATCGTACCGATGATGTAGAACGACGTCGCCCGCCCGGTCTGATTGCTGGCGCCCCATTGCTCGTGGATGTAGGCCACCGCGGCGGCGACAATGCCCGGCGTCGCCACGCCAATCAGGAACCGCGTCAGCAGGAACGGCCACAGTCCCGGGGCGGCAGCGGATAGCAGCGAGAACACCGCCAGCGCGAACGCCGAAATCAGGATGAGGCGCTGCCTGCCGATGCGGTCCGCCAAGGCGCCCGCAAAGGGCGACGCCAACGCCATGCCGAGCGTCGCGAACGTGATCGACAGGCTGATTTCGCCGGCCGAGGTTCGGAACACCCGCGCCAGCATCGGTAGCAGAGGCTGCGGCGCGTAGATCGACAGGAACGCCGTGAATCCGGCCAGCATCACCGCCAGGATTCGCGGATCGAACCTCATCGGCCGAAGGTCCGTGAGACGTAGATCGCCACCCATTGGCCGCGCTGTTCCATACGCAGCGTCTGCACGAATCCCAACGCGCGCATTTCCTCCGGCGTGATCTGCGGCGAGTAGCCGTAATACGTGGTCAGGAACTCGCGCACCAGCGGGATCGCGGAAAGCGTCCAGGCGGGCTCATGCAGGCGGTCGTACAGCACCACGACTTCGACTCCGGGACTCTTGCGTAGCGCTTCCTCGACGTTGCGCGGCGAAAAGTCGGTGGTCTCGATAATCTGTTCGAACGTGATGTTGGTGTAGCCGAACTCCGGCCGCCGCATCGCATCGGTGAGCGGCCATGCGGTGGCGACGCTTCGCGGCCGTCGAGGCGCCATGCGGTTGAGCGCCGTGACGGCTTCCTCCTGCAATTGCACAAAGTCGGTGAACGCGATGTTGTTCTCAAAGGGCGCCAGGTACGGCGGGCCCGTAAAGATCGACACCAGCAATCCGAAGGTCAGCGCGGCAGGACCGGCAAGGCGAAGCGACGGTTGCTTGAGGCTGGCAAACGCGCAGCCCATCGCCGCGTACACCAGCGGCAGCACGGGCAGAAGGTACCGTTCGAGCACCGCGCCGCCGAAGACGCTGACGGTGAGAATATGCGCGAAACCGAACGCCGCCGCCCATCGCCACGCGATGCTTCCGGCAAAGGTCCCGCGAGGCGCTGCGAGGATCGCCAGCGTCCCGATCCACCGGAATTCCGCGATGAAAAGGTAAAAGAATCGCCGCGGAATCGCCGCCAGCAGCCGTATCGGATGCAGCGAATACACCGCGTTGTACTGTGCGAACTGGCTGTCCCCCAGCGGACTCCCGGTTTCCCGCCACAACGCGCCGATCCAGATAAACAACGGGATCAACGACGCGGCATAGTACGCCGCATACTTCCACTGGCGTTCGCGCACGGCGAGCCAGGCCGCAAACATCCCCGGCAGGATCGCGCCGGTTTCCTTCGAAACGCACAACGCCAGGCAGGCCAACGCGGCCAGCGCGTGGCGGCCTTCGAGGAACAGGTACAGCGCCCAGACCGTGAACACCATGGCCGGCATGTCCAGTTGCGCGAGCATGGACTGGGCGTAAAACAACGGTGATGCGAGCAGAAACAGGATCGCCGGCAGGGCGGGGTAGCCGGGGCAGCCACGTCCCAGGCGGATCGCCAGCAGGAACGATCCCAACGCGCCGAACGCCGCGAGCGCAAGCATCGCCAGGCGCGTCGCAAGAATCGAATGCGAACCGTTGCAGGCGATCTTCCACACCAGCGCCAGGTATGCCATCACGCCCGGCGGATGGATGTTGGGCGTGGTGGTGACCGGAATCCAGCTTTGCGTGTACAGCAGGTCGAGCGAGGCCGGGATGAACTGCCCGAGCTCATCCCAAAAGTACGGCAGGCGAAGATACGGATAGTGAACCGCGGCCAAAAGCAGAAAGAATGCCGCCGCGATGGCCGCGCGGATCACTGAATACTGGATCCCTGGGGACCGCTGCCGCCAGCCTTGGGCTCCAGCGGAATTTCCCCGAACGTGCTCTCATATTGCGCAATATTCTGCTGCAGGATATTGAGCAACGCCTTGGCCTGCTGCGGGCTGACGTAGATGCCTTGCACGTTCTGAATCTCCACCTCATCCGGCTGGATTTGATTTACCGTGCCGAAGGTAAGAAAGAAATCCCACAGGCTGACGCGAATTTGCACGCTGTTGGCGTAATGTTCGCGGTAGTCGGGGCGATTGACAAGCGTCACTTTGGTCTGGGCCGGCGAAGGAGAGTTGGCGGGGAACATCGAGTCCCTAGGATACCAACGGCTTCCAAGCCCTCCCGCGCCGCGTCAGACAAATCGGCCTAGGCCGAAGCCGGGTACCCGGCCGCCTGCTTCACCTCGAGGATTTGCAGCGTGTGGCGTTCCGTATGCGCCGACATCATGAGAATCCACTGATACGCGTCCAGCGGACCCAACGCCGGGTGAGGCGCGACCCTGTCCCGCAAGCTGTCCTGCGTCTTCTCGACATAGGCGATGTTTGCCAACCGCGCCGCCTTGAACTTTTCGACGTACTCCTGCGGATCCGCCGCCATCTTGCGAGGCCGGATCGGTTCCGGCGCCTGGAACTTGGTGCTCCGGTCCGGGACGCTCTTGATCACCGCCTCGTCCTTGCCCTTTGCCTTCGCCATGTCTTCCGGCGACGCATTTGCGGGACCGTGCGCGATCTTTTCCACATAGGCGAAGATGAACTTCTCCGACGCCGCGATATGTTCCGCGCATTCGGCGATGGACCAGCGGTCCGGGCCCGCCTTGAAGTTCCACTGCGCGGGACTCAGCCCGGCGACCGAATCCAGGAACATCTTGCTTGTGCCGTGCAGATGGCTCATCGCGCGGTCGCGCTCGCCCTGCGTCAACGGCGGACCGTCGGCGGCGAAAGCCAGGCTTGCACGGGAAATGTATAGAGTGGCGGCCGACAGGACCGCGCGGCGGCGCGAATAGAGCATGAGCTTAGTCTAACCGGAGAACGCGATCTACGCGGGAGGAAGGTTGGCGATCGTTTCGCGAATGAGAATCTGTTCGTTGTCGTCGAACCGGCGGCGGAACGCGTCGGTCTGCATCGCACCCTCGCGCGCGGCCGGCTCCATGCCCCGCAGACGCTGCAATTCGCGGCGTACCAGCATGCGGCGGTTGGGAGGCAGTTCCTGCATGCGGCGGAAGTTCTGACGAATCGAATCCTTCTGCTCGGGCGCCATGCCTTCAAACCGGCGAAGACGTTCCCGGCTTGCCGGATCCATCGCGCGATACCTCGCCAGGCCGTCTTCGATTCGTTGACGCCTTGCCGGCGGCAGATGCTCGAGCGCCCGCTGGCGATCCTCGTCAGTCATATGATCCAGCCGTTCGAATTCCGCCATGCGCCGGATCATGTTGTCCCCCGCCTTCGAACCCGGCGCGGGACCTTTCTTCTTGCCGCCGCCCGGCGGTGGTGGACGATGCCCTTTTTCCTGCGCCTGCGCAGCCGGAGCCATCGCCGTCCCCGTCAGGAAAACGACGGTGGAGGCGGTAATGGCAAACACGGCTTTGGGCAGAAACATCATGTGATTAGGCGGGATCCTTCTCGCCGCCGCCACCGTCCCCATCGACCACACCCATCTGCTTCAGCATATCGATGTCGTCCAGCGCTTTCTCTACCTGATCGAAGTCGACATTTCCGGCAGTGGCCGAAGCGGCAGAAGTGACAGCCGCTTTATTCACCACAGGCTCATCCGGCGAACCCGGCCGCACCACCAGCATCACGGCGAACACCGCCGCGCAGGCCGAAGCGGTGACAAACGCCGGCTTCCAGGACACCATCCCGGACCATCCGAGCGCCGGTCCGTCGAACACGCGCCGCCACCAGGGCCGCGCTTCCGATTCTTCAATCCGCCGCCACAGCTTCGCATCGAAATCCGGCGACACCGCCGCCGGAGGAGCGTCCAACTCATCCAGCGCCGTCCACACCGAACGCTGCGCCTCCACGATTCGCGCGCAATCCTCGCAGCCGTCCCGCGACAGATGCCGTTCAAACTCCAGCGCCAAGTCCGGCTGTTCCCGATGCAGACGGTCCGAACAATAATCGAGGATCAGCTCTGCGCCGCCGTCCTTCATTTGTAGTGGGCACTTCATGACTGCTTCCCTCAAATCTTCTCAAGAAAAACTACTGCGCCAGATGCGACAACCGCGCCCGCAAGGTCTCGTAGGCGCGAAATAAAAGACTCTTCAGGGCGGACTCAGAACATCCTAACGCACCCGCAATCTGGGCGTACCCAAGGTTGTCGTACTTGTGCATCATCACCGCCGCCCGCTGCTTTTCCGGCAGCGCCGAAATCGCCTCGCGAACTTCTTCGAGACGCGCATTGCGCACCATGGCCGCCTCGGCCGAAAGACCGCTGTCGGCCACCTGCTGCCTCGCTGACGCCGAGTCTCCCGCTTCGTCCTGCTGCGTCTGCGAGCGAACCGCGCCTGAAGAATCCAGACGATCCTGTCCGCGCTCATGTTTCCCGTCGCGAATGACATTCAGCGCCAGATGCGTCGCAATGCGGTACAGCCAGGTCGTAAATTTTGCCGTCGGCTCGTACGTTTCGCGGGACTTGTACACGCGCAGGAACACTTCCTGCGCCAATTCTTCCGCAATTGCCTGGTTCTGCACCATCCGGAACAGAAAATGGATCACCGGGCCGCGCTGCCGTTCGAGCAGCTGCGTAAAACTTTGCGTATCCCCTTCGCGAACGCGCAGCATCAACTGCCCGTCGCGATCCACGTCGCGGTTCATGCTGGGATAGACGGCCGCCGCCTCCATATCCTTGGAAACACCGTTGTCCGCAAAAGGTTTCGCGCGATCTTCGGGCTGGGGTTTTCCGTCCGGCGGCATCGGTTTCCTGGCTGCGGAATGTTCTACCATACCATGCGTACATGCAGATCCATCTGGTCGACGGCACGTATGAATTGTTCCGGCATTTTTTCGCCGTTCCTTCGTCCAAGGACGCCGCCGGAAACGAAATCGCGGCGGCCCGCGCTGTCGCAACCTCGGTTCTGGCGATGCTCGAAGACGGCGCCACGCACGTTGGCCTTGCCACCGACCGGGTCATCGAATCCTTCCGCAACGACCTTTACCCCGGCTACAAGACCGGCGATGGCATTGATCCTTTGCTCTGGTCGCAGTTCCCGTTGCTCGAAGACCTGACGGAAGCGATGGGAGTCCGTCTGTGGCCAATGGTCGAGTTCGAAGCCGACGACGCGCTGGCCTCCGCCGCCGTGCAAGCCGCGCTTGATCCCGCCGTCACACAGGTGCTGATCTGTACACCGGACAAGGACCTGGCGCAATGCGTCAGCGGCAACCGCATCGTGCAGTTCGACCGCCGCCGCTCGATCCTTCGCGACGAAGCGGGCGTGATCGAAAAATTCGGCGTACCGCCCGCGTCGATCCCCGAATACCTGGCCGTGGTCGGCGACAGCGCGGACGGCTATCCGGGATTGCCGGGCTGGGGTCCCAAGGCCGCGGCGTTGACCTTTTCCCGCTACCCGCACTTTGAGGACGTTCCGAAAGATTATCGCCAGTGGAACCCGGCCATCCGCAGTGCCCAGCGCCTCGCGAGTGTGCTGTTCGAACAGTGGGACAACGCGATCCTCTTCCGTCAACTCGCCCGTTTGCGGCTGGACGTACCGGTTTTCGACACCGTCGGCGACCTGCAATGGAAAGGCCCCGAACCGGGGTTCGAGGCCTTGTGCCGTCGTCTGGATGCGCAGACGCTGTTCGCGCGTGTGATGGAGCTTAGTTCGAAGAGGCAGCGGCAGTCTGGAACGCCAGGCGCACCGGCGAATCATCCGAATTCTTGAAGTTCGTCCGCTGCACCATCAGGATCCACGCTTTGCCGGACTTCGGGTCGATCCACGCCTGCGTGCCGTACGCGCCGCCGTGCCCGAACGTACCCGCCTGCACCATGGCTGTCTGGCCTTGTGGTTCGGTCACCACGCCAACGCCCAATCCCCACGCGTGCCCCGGAATAAAGCCCGCCTTGATGGAGCCTGTCTGGTTCGAAGTCATCTGGGCGAACGCGGCCTTGGAGAGGTACGTCTTGCCGTTGAGCGACCCGCCGTTGAGCAGCATCTGCGCGAACTTCGCGTAATCGGGACCGGTGCTGTACAGTCCGCCGTTGGCCGCCGGATAGCGATCGGTGGCGGTGGCGGGCTTGCCGTACAGCAGCGACACGGCGCCGTCGGTGAGCTTGCCGTCCTCACCGCGCTTGGCCGGCGTCACGACGCGAGGCATCTGCGCGGCCACCGGGTAAAACGTCGTGTCCTTCATCCCAAGGGGGCGAAAAATACGCGCCGCGAAAAAGTCCTGCAAGGGTTGCTTGGACACGATCTCGACCACACGGCCGAGCATGTTGATGCCGCTCTGGCAGTACTTCCACTGCGTTCCCGGCGTGAATCCCACCGGCTTGGACGTATAGATGGGCACCAGGTCGGCCAATGTTTTCGCGGTCTTGAGCTCGTCCGGCGTACCTTCGCCCATGCCGGAGGTATGCGTCAACATGTGCTTCAGCGTGATGCGCGGGTCGAACCCCGGAATGTACTTCACCAGCGGATCGTCAATCGAAAGCTTGCCCTCGTCCTGCATCATGAGGACGGCGACGGCGGTGACGGGCTTGGTCATCGACGCGATCCAGAAGATCGAGTCCTTCTGCAGCGGCCGGGTGTGAGCGGCGTCGGCATATCCCGCGACGCCCAGATGCGCGAGGCCGGTACGCGTCACCACCACGGTAACGGCGCCGGGAATCTCGTTTTTCGCGATCATGTCTTCCATCGCGGTGTGGATCTTCTGGCCGGGATCGTTGCCGGCGTGCAGCAGGGAAATAGCGGCACACAGAGCGGCGCCGAGAATACCGAATTTCATTTGCATTCAGCATACCGCTGGAAGTGCCACCCGGGTAAGGACGTCCAGGGTGAAAAGCACACGGCGGGTACCGCCATCCTCCCCGCAAGCGCAGGGAAACCGGTCGTCGATCTCCACCCCAAACGCAGGTTCGTCCCAGATCCCCCCACCCCGGATTTGTCCGGGCGCACCGCTTCCCGTGCCTGTCACCGTGCCTGGTACCGTACCTGTCACCGTGACAGGCACCGGAAGCGGTGCAAATGCGCTAATCGAGAGGCAGCGCGAGGAACAGACTACCGCCTTCGCGCAGGACCTCCACCAGCGCATTCTTCTTGCCTTCCCGAGGCTTTGTCAGCTCGGCCTTCAGATCGTCCAGCCCGATGACCGGCTTCCGGTCCACCGCCTGAATGACGTCCCCGGGACGCAGGCCGGCCGCCGCGGCATCGCTGGAAGGATCGAGCTTTGCGACCACGATGCCGGTGGACACGTCGCTCAGGTCGAGTTCGCGGCGCAAGGCGTCGGAAAGCTGCGTCAGAACCGCGCCGTCGATGATGTCCTCGCTATTCTCGGTCGCTTGCGTGGAGCTTGCGGCATCCGGCTTCTCCTTGCGCTCGCCGAGCTTCACCGTCACATCGCGAACCACGCCTCCCGACTTGTGCAGCGTCAGCCGGACGGAGGCGCCCGGAGGCGTCAATCCGATCGCGAGCTTCAACTGTCCCAGGTCGTGGACGGGCTTGCCGTCCACCGCCACCACAACATCCGCCTTCTCGATCCCCGCCGCCGCAGCAGGACTTCCGGCGGCGACATCCGACACCAGCGTTCCCGAGAAACGGTCCGGTACGCCCAGCGCCTGCGCAAGCTGTGGACTCATCGGCTGCATTGTGATCCCCAGGAACCCGCGCGTCACCTTGCCGTCCGTCAAAAGCTGCTGCATCACCTTGCGGGCGAGGTTCGCCGGGATCGCGAACCCGACTCCGTTGTTCGCCCCTTCCGGCGAATAAATCGCAGTATTGATGCCGACCAGTTCGCCCTGCGCGTTGATCAATGCTCCGCCGGAGTTGCCGGGATTGATGGCGGCGTCGGTCTGCAGGAAGTCTTCCAGTTCCTCGATGCCCACGTCGCTACGGCCGGTCGCGCTGATGATGCCGAGCGTCACGGTTTGCCCAATGCCGAACGGATTGCCGATGGCAAGCGTAAAATCGCCCACTCGAACTTTGGAACTGTCGCCGAACGGGATCGTCGGCAGACCCTTGGCGTCCACTCGAACCACCGCCAGATCCGTGCGCGCGTCCGACGCCACAAGCTTCGCGTCAAAATCGCGGCCGTCGGAAAGACGCACGGTGATCGACGTCGCTTTGTCGATCACGTGATGGTTGGTCAGGATTGTGCCGTTGGGTTCCACGATCACGCCGGAACCCTCGCCCGCGGAACGCTTCTTGCGAGGCCGGGAACCGGCGCGAGGCACGGGCGCAAAGCCCATCTGCCCTTTGCTGTCGGCGGCGCCGCCTTTCTCCACCGACGTGGTGTAGATGCTCACAACGGCCGGTGAATCCTTCGATACGACATCGGCAAAGCCGGTGATCTGTGGTGGCGGTGGCGGCGGAGGAGGAGCGGCCACCACGCAATAACCGGACGCAAGAACCAGAACGGCTGCAAGACGGGAACGAACGGAAAAAGATGCGCGCATTAGTTTTTTGATCCTGGGAAAACAAGCAGCCCGCCGGGGCGAGGTCCATTGAAACACGGAATTCAATTGGCAAAAGGCGCGGGCAACTGCTGTTCGGCCCGCTTCACAGCCTGTTCGGATTTGGCCACGTGCAGATATTCGTCGATCGTCTTATGGATCTGATGCATATCCTTTTCGAGCGAATTCGCATACCCGGTGTTGATCGGACTCGCGGTCCGATTCGGATTGTTCTTGGAAAACTCAATGGCGCTGGTGAGCGTCGCCGCCGCATGCCGCAGGACCGGCGTGACGTGGTCAAGCGCGGCGGTTTCCCACGGCGCGAGGTTCGCGCGATCGGCGTCCAGCGCGACGACGTGGCGACCCATTTCGTTCAGCGACGCCCGCAGTTCGCTCAACTCCTGCCGCTCGACAACAACATCCGAAAGCCGGTTCGCCTGAACCGTCGCTTTAAACGACGTCGCCCCCGTGGTCGCGCGCAAGGCGAGGTCGCGTATGCTGACCAGGCTTCCCTTGGCCGCGGCGGTCCGCGCCGCATCGTCCATCACAACCGATTTCGCCATGGCCGTCTCGCTCATGCAGACGTAGGCCAGCATTGCGGCTGTCGCAGCAGCGCTCGCGATGTGGAACATGTTCTTGGTGTTCATGCCCGGTACTACTCCGTTTCTGTACGGGACCGATTTTGCTTTCGCTCGATCGGTCCCGGCAGTTTGAGTATGCGGCGGAGTT
>JAFDVT010000029.1 GCA_018268875.1 Acidobacteriota bacterium | reverse complement strand
TGGAACCCGAAGTAATGCGCGGCGATCGAATACATCGCCAGGAACTCGAACAGCAGAATCGCCACCGGCGCGAACAGCGTCGTCACCGGGTTGTGGTACCACGGGTCCGCCGCGGCGGCGCGCGCCATCGCGCACAGGTAAGCGGGGATCGCTTGCCCGTCATAAAGAAGCCAAGCCAACACCGGGAAATACAGGAAAAATACAAACGAGCTGGCTAGCGCGATCCAACTGCGGCGCGAGTTCGCCACCAGGTATTGAAACGACAGCCTCGGGAACTTGCGGAAGATTTCGAGCAGGGAATCGGCCATGCGCACGGACGCGAAGTCGCTGGCGCGCAGAATTTCGAAACGCAAACGGTGGCGTTTGCCGAGCTTGGCGAGTTCGGCGTCTTCAAACGGGAGGCGAAGCACCGCACGATGCCCGCCGGTAAAGTCGTAAGCATCCTTGCGGTACAGCATGCAGCGGCCCGCGGCCAGGAACTCGGGATGCTTCAGGTTGTACAGGTTCGCGTCGCTGAACCCTGTAAAGTGGACGCCCCATGCGTAGGGCGTGACGATCTGTTCGGCCACCGAACGAAAGCGGTTGCGCGGAAACGCCATGATCATGTCCAGGCGGTCGGCCTCGGCGCGTTCGAGCATCGCGGCGATGAAGCCGGGTTCATACCAGGTGTCGGCGTCGGCAAACAGAACCCATTTGGTGTGCACTTCGTGCGAGGCGTGATAGCAGGCGTTGGCGCGCCCGTACACACCGGCTAAACGCGAAGGTCCCGGGATGACGCGGGCTCCCGCCGCTTCGGCGATCGCAACAGTCTTGTCCTTCGACGCGTCGTCGGCGATCAGGATTTCCGCTACATCCGGCTGCCGCAAACTTCGAATGCACTTTTCGATGTTGCCGGCTTCGTTGCGTGCGGGAATGATAACCGTGACCTGTTCTTTGGCAGGTTCGCCCGTGGCGGGCTCCAGTTCGGGAATTTCCAGGTACTGGCGGCGGGAGAACCATACGACGGCGAACATCCCGGCAGCCACCAGCGCAGCCACCAACAGACTCAATCCGTCACTCCCAATCCGCGAACCTCAGGGTCACAAATCTGATTCTAAAGGATGATCCCGGTTCTAGGGAATTGCGGTTGGGGTAAACTTCTAAGGTATATGCCGACGCCAGAAGAACTCCAAGCTGAAATCGAACGACTGAAGCAAGAGAACGAAAAGCTCAAGAAGCCCGCCGTTCGCGGGTCTATCTCGTTCAAAGTGAGTGAGAAAGGGGCGGTGTCCGTGTACGGACTCGGCCGCTTCCCGGTGACGTTGTACCGCGAGCAGTGGGAGAAGCTCCTCGAAAAAGGCCCCGACATCCGGACCTTCATCGCGGACAACGAGAGCAAGCTGAAAAAGAAGGAAGAGTAGCTGGCAAGGCCTTCCACTCTTCGGGCGTGGGAGGTTTTTGATACGCCAGAGGCTTTTTCGGCGCTTGATAGTCATAGGTGCGTCTTTGTCTTGAGGCGCGCCAATATACCGATCGTCGCGTGCATGTTTTTGGAGCAGGATCGAAAAGAGTAAGGGGGGAGTCATGAAGTGGATGAATAGGCGGGCTACGCTAGCCGTGGCTTGTATGGTGCTGCTCGCGTTGCCGCCCGCGCAGATGCGGGCGTTGGCGCAGGCTTCCCCCCAACCATCTGATGTTCCGCAGTACAAGCTGATCGTGCTCCGCGGCGAGAACGCGCAGAACAACATTAAGAAAGGGCGCGCCACGCGTCCTGTGGTGGAAGTTCGCGACCGCAACAACAAACCCGTGGCCGGTGTCGCCGTGGTGTTCGCCCTGCCCAGCAGCGGCCCCAGCGGAACCTTTGTCGGCGGCGGACAGTTGACCACGGTCACCACCAACAATCTCGGCCAGGCGTCGGCGTCCTTCACCCCGAACAGCGTGCCCGGCAAGTACAACATTAATGTGTCCACCAAGACTGGCGGACAATCCGCCGTCGTTCAGATCGCAACTGTGAATGTTTTAACCACGGCGGTGGTGAGCACTACGGCACTGGCCGTGATCCTTGGCGTGGTGGCCGCGGCGGGCGCCGGTACGGCCGTCGCGTTGACGCGCGGCGACAACAACAACGGTTCCACCACTCAGCCTGGCGGTATTCGCATCGGCACCGGCGGCGCGGGAACCGTTACGCCTCCCCGCTAATCCCAGGATCGCAGCGCAAAGGACCTAGAACATGTTGAAGCAAAATTGGTTGCCTCTTCTTTGGATTGCTTCCGCGTGCGCTCTTGTGGCGGCGGACCAGAAAGAAACAGAAAAGCGAGCGGAATCGCCGGTGATGGCGTACCGCTACAACGCGGACACAGGGGAACTTCGGGCCTTGCTCGGCGTGCCCGGCGCGGCCCGCTGGTCGGACCCCATTGCGGGCGTCCTGCCGGAAGGTGTGACGGCGGCGCGCATTGCGCCCGGCCACACCTGGGCTCTGGTTGCTAAAGGTACGGACGAAACCGGCATCGTGATGCTCGAAACCGGCGCATACAAAGCGTTGGCGCATCCGATTGCCGACCTGGACCGTGTGGTGTTTTCGCCTTCGGCAAAGTCGATGGCGGCGATGAGCGATACCGGCGCGGTGGTGTTCACCGGGTTGCCGGATGAGCCCGTGGAAGCGCGGCAGGAATCGGCCGGCGACGGCGTGTACGCATTGAGCGATAGCGGCGTGTCCGCCGCCGTGCGTGAAGGCCGGGTGATGCGTGGCGGGTCCGCCGACGCGGGCGCTTGCGTCGATTGCGTGTTCGCCTTCGGAGCCGGGGCCGGCGACACGTTGGTGATTTTTTCCAAGGCGACCGGCGAATTGTCCGAGTTCGGTGCGACCGAAAGCCACAAGTTGGCATCCGGCGTCGCGACGGCCGAACGCATCGCGGTGACGGGCGCGGGTGTACTTCTACTGAGCCGTGAAAGTCTCCGCTTGTATAACCGGCAGAGCGGCGAACTCGTACGCGAAGAGGCGCTCTATGCCTCGCCGTGGGTTTCGCAGCGTGTGGAATTGATGCGGCAGCGCGGCGACGTGCTGTTCGCCTTCGAACGCGGAGGCGCGTCCTGGATGCTGTCTTCCTCCGGCGA
>JAFDVT010000299.1 GCA_018268875.1 Acidobacteriota bacterium | reverse complement strand
GGCTACTTTGCCGGCGGGAACCGTGAGGTTGATGCCCTGCAACGCGTAACGATCCTGTTCCGCGGGATAGCGGAACGTGACGTCCTCAAAGCGGATCGACTGCGTGAGACCGTCGAGTTTGACGGCGCCGGGACGGTCCTGCACGGCCTGTTCGCGATCCAAATACTCGAATACTTTTTGCGACGCGCCCAGCGCCTGCTGAAAGATGTTGTGGATGCCGGTGAGGCGTTTGACAGGCTCATACAGCAGCAACAGCGCGACGATAAAGCTGGTGAAGTCACCCGCCGTCATCTTGCCTGCGCGGATCTCGGTTTGCGCGAACGTCAACAGGCCGACGATGGTTAATGCGGCGAAGAACTCGATCAACGGCGACGCGATGGCCTGCTGCGCGACGTACTTGACGTTGTTCCTGCGCAGGCGCTTCGAGGCCTCGCGAAACCGGTTGGACTCGATCTCCTCGGTGCCGAACGTCTTGACGATCTGATGCCCGGTGATGGTTTCCTGCAGGATCTGGTTCAGTTCGGCGGCGTAATCCTGGCCCTTGCGCGTGGTGCGGCGGATGCGGCGTCCGAGGCGCGCCGTAGGCACCAGAACGAACGGCAACACGGTTAGCGCGACGATGGCGAACTTGGCGTTGGTTTGCAGTACGACGGCCAGCAGCGCGATGACGGTGAACGTCTGGCGGAACCAATCGGCCAACAGGTGCGACACGGCCACCTGTATTTTTTCGATGTCGCTCATGATGGACGACATCAGCGCGCCGGTGGAATTTTCCTGAAAAAACGCGGTGTCCTGCCGCAGAACCTTGTCGTACACTTGCTGCCGGATGTCGGTGACGGCGCCGTAACCAGCGTCGTTGATCAAATAGTTGGCGGCGTAATCGGCAAGACCTTTGATCAGAAACGCGCCGACGATCCCGATGGCGACCGCAGTCCAAACGTCTTCGACACCGCTGGGCAAAAGGTCCGACAACAACAGGCGGAAGCCGCCGAATTCGAACAGCACGACGGGCTTGCGCGCGGCTTGCGGCTGCAGCACGAGGTCGAACAACGGGACGATCAAACGCGCCATCAGCGCTTGTGACGCGCCTACGAACGACATCAGCACAACGGCCAGGAACAAGGTTCCGGCGTAGGGCCGCGCGTAGGCGATGAGGCGCCTCATGCGCTGGTCACCACGTTGGCTTGTGAGGCTCGCCAGGGTCCCCAGATGGCCGGGTCGCTGGGTCCGAAGACTACGGTCATGGGGACGTCGAACGCCGCGGCGATGTGCGCGGGCCCGGAATCATTGCCCAAAAAGTAGGACGCGTGCGAGATCAGACCTTTGATGACGTCCAGAGGCTGGTTCTGATACGTACGGTACTGCGCGAATGGCGTGATGTCGTCGCCGGGTCCCGCGATGACGACAGGCTCGTGTTCCATCGTGGCCATCGCGTTCAGAAAGTTGTCGACGGGCCAGGTTTTGAGCGCCGCCGAAGCGAACGGATGCACCACCGAGTACGTGCCGGGTTCCGGCTGCGAGGATGCGTGCAGGATCGCGCGAGGGATGGGCTGCTGAGGCACGCCGAGGTAGAACATCGCCGACGCGATGTGTTCCGCCGTGTGTACGGTGCGTTCCCCGCCGGGCAGGATCTCCTGCGCGCGCGGCATGCGGATGTTGTAGACGAACCGCTGGCGGTAATGCCCAAATCCGGCACGGAAACGCGCGCCGCTGGCGGCTGTCAGGATCGCCGAGCGGGTTCCGCCATGCAGGTTGATGCAAAGCTGCGCGCCAAAGCCGCGTACGTCCTTGGCGGTGGGCGGCAGGATCTCGTGCACAAACGGCAGGCCTTCGTAGATGCCGCGAAAGCGGTCCTCCACGGCCACGCCGATGTGGAGATCGGGCCGGTGCTGGTGCAACAGCGAGAGCGCCGGTGTGGTGAGTACGCAGTCGCCCATCGACCGCAGTCTCAGGACGACGACACGCGAGCCGCGACCGAGATGATCGACGAGCTGCTGCATATGGGAATGATGTCAGTTCTCGATACGGGCTTCGTCCACAAGCATGACGGGGATGTCGTCACGCACCGGGTAGACGCGGTTGCACTGTACGCATTTCAGCCCGTTTTCATCGGCCTTTGGTAACACCTTGGCTTTGCAAACGGGGCAGACCAGTATTTCGAGGAGATCCTTGCTGATCGCCATGATGTGTTGTTCCTTTAGTGTACCGTCATCTATTCCCAATGGAACGTTGCCGGAGCGGACTGAATGGGCGCGTGCCGCGCGTCGCCTGTGTAGCGCATGTAAACCGTGTGGTCGCCGGGCGGGAAGTACGCGCGAACCTGCGCGCGCTTCACCTGGTCCGGCGTGTCGTCGATCGGAATCGCACCGATCAGGCCGGTTTCGTCGTAAAACTCAATGTAGCCAGTGGGACCCGGGATGTCGCAAACACTGCCCGCGACGCGCAACAACCAGTCGGCGTCGGTGGTTACTTCGGCAGTAAACACCGTGATGCCGTCGGAAGAAAACGTTTTGGGCGTATCCACCAATTTCACGGCCATCGGCAGCGGAATCTGTTCCACGGGGAGTTCGGCGGACATCGCGGGCCGGAAGTAGGCGTCGCCCGCATACGAAGCCGTGAGGCGAATCGTGTCGTAGCGCAGCGTGGCTTCGGTTCGCGCGGTAGCCTTGCCCGGCGCGGATCTCGCGAAGTCACCCGCGCTGACCGGGTACGGCACGCCGTCGGGACCCTTGGCGAACAGCGTAAATCCGGTGCTCGTGAGGTCGAGCGGCGAGGGGAACATCAGACCCAGGTCGAACACCACCGGTACGCCGCAATGGAAGCGCAGAGGTTCGTTGGGCTTGACGGTCTGGTTGAAGATCGACGGTACACCGGACAACGTCATGGAAGGCTGCGCGCGCTGCAGGAACGGCGTCAACACGGCGCTCGAAGCGGGCAGATAATTGCCATCGCCCGCGTAGGTCGCGGTAAAGCGCAGCGTGTTGAAGTTCATCGCCGTGAACGGCAGGCTGGCCTGGATCATCGGGAAGGGCGAGGTCGACGACGACAGTTGCCGGGCCTGGCCCACAAACACGCCGGATTCATAAATGTTCACCGGACCCGTGATTGGCGGGGCTCCGGCGACGCTTGCGGAATCCACACGCACCTGCACGAAGACGTCGAAGGCGACGCCGAGTTGCGGAGTGGCGACCGTGGACACGATGTCCACCACTGGTTGCCGGCTCGCGACGCCAAGGCTCGTGCGGGCGACAGCGCGATCGTACAGCGAGTCCCCGACATAGAGCACGGTGACGGCAAGAGCGCCGGCGGGCAGGCGCGAACTGGAGTACGAAACGCCGCGCGAATCCTGCACCATTTCCGCGAACGTAACGGGTCCGAACGTGGACACCATCGGTCCCAGGGGAGTGGGCGCGCCCGCGACCGGCTTGACGCGAACGGTCAACGCGGTGGACTGTCCTTGCACGGTGGAGGGCGGAAATTCGAGTTCGAGTTCAGACTTATATTTGATCGGCGAATTGCGCACAAGCACGGTTCCGTCAGCGAGCGTCGCGGTGAGGCGCAGCGAGCGTCCCACTTCGTTGGCGAAGGGAATGAACAACGGTACGTCGCTGATCATGCCGTCTGACGTGGCGGTGGAACGCGCGGTGACGACGCGGAACTGCGGCGCGTCCGAAAGGCCCAGCGCAGTCTGGAAAAATTCGAGCTTGTACTGCACCGGTTGATCGGCCGGAAGATTACGTCCGGAGATGCGAACCATGTCGCCAGGATGCGATACGGCTTCCTGAAACGAGATGGCGGGAAACGCGATGATGGACGCTTCGGCTTGCGACGCGCCATCCACTTCGCCGCCCAGTGCGACGATGGTGCCGTCGTCCAGAACCGCGAGTTTGGCGCCCGGATACACGGCGGAATCGTCGATGGCGCGGATCGATGCGTCGGCCGGGTGGAACCGTTCGGCCTTGCCATTGGACACGAACAACACATCGCCGTTGCCGGGGATCACGACCGCGGAGTGAACCGCGCTCGGGTCCTTCAGCTTGGCGGTGGGTAGCGAGGTCCAACGGAGTCCCGCGGCGTCCAGAACTTCGAGCGTCCCGCTGCTGGCGATGAGCACGCGGCCGTCTTCGAGCGACACGGCGGCATGCCGTTCGCGAGCCGCGGTCATATTGGGGCCGGTCCAGATGACGCCGGTTACAGCGTCGTAAAATTCGGTGACTTTCAGAGTTCCATCAAGCCCGATGCCTCCGGTGATGACGGCGCGTCCGTCGCCCAGCAGGCTGGCCGAATGGTTCCGGCGAGGCTGGTTCAACTGCCCGCGCGAGGCCGTAAAGCGGTTGGAGTTGGGATCGAAAACTTCGGAGTACGCCACCAGCGTTCCGTCTTCGCGATAGCCGCCGGTGACGAGCACACGGCCGTCGCGCAGGCGTACCGCGGCGGAACCCGCGCGCATGGGACCCGCGCTTGCCACGGGGATCCAAATATTGATGTCCGGATGATAGACTTCGGCGCTGCTTGAGGCCGAGGTAAAGACGCCGCCGGTAACCAGCACGCGCCCGTCTTCCAGCGTCGTGCACGTATGTCCCACGCGGGCTTCGCGCATGCCGGGGATAACACGCGACACACCGTCGGCATTCAGGATTTCGGCAACGTTCGACGCCGCGCCGTCCGCGCCAATGCCGCCGGCGATGAGCACTTGTCCCGGCGAAAAACCGACGGCGCACGCGTCGCGCCGGGCCGCATTTAGCTTTGCAAAAGGCGTCCACGCTTGTGGATAAGTTTGTGCAAAAGCGACGGCCGAAAGCAGTGTCACCGGCAACAACAGCAGCCTGAAGGACATATGGATCAAACTATCACGTTCTAAACATTTGTGAAAGAACGTGTTTCAATTGCATCACGTTACAATGCCACGCCTTACGGCACTAAGGACGAGTTCCGCCGCACTGTGCAGGCGCAATTTTTCCATAATGCGGGCGCGATGGGTTTCCACAGTGTGCAAACTTAAATTCAACAGGGCGGCGATTTCCTTGTTCGCGTTGCCTTCGGCCAGGAGCTGATAAATATGGCGTTCGCGACTGGTTAACGTCTCAAAACGGTCGTCGGGCGTGACACTGGGATCGTCGGCCCCGGCGGCGATGCGGTCCAGCCACTGCTTGACGTCGGGGCTGAAAAACTGCCCGCCTTCGGCGACCATGGCGATGGCTCCCACAAGGTCGTCCTCCACACAATCCTTGAGCACATAACCGCTCGCGCCTTCGCGAATCGCCCGCAGGACGTAGCGTTCGTCGGAATGCATGCTGAGCATCAGCACGGCGATCTTGGGGTACTGCTTCTTGATCTGAACCAGAGCTTCGAGTCCGTTCAGACCTTTCATGCCGACATCGAGCACCGCGACATCGGGCAAGAATCGCCCGGCCATTTCGACGGCTTCGGCGCCGGAACCGGCTTCCGCGACCACCGCGAAATCGTCCGGGCGAGCCTCGACGATGCGGCGGAGGCCCTGGCGAACCAGCGCATGGTCGTCGGCGAACATAATCTTTACCGGCATGTTCCTAGACTACGGCGACGGCGTTTCCGGCGGGAACCTTGGCGGAAATGCGCGTGCCCTTTCCGGGCGTGGTTTCGATGCGGAACTCGCCGTCCAACTGTGCGACGCGTTCGCGCATCCCCATGATGCCCGTGCCGCGTGCGGGGAATCCGCGACTGCCGAGCTCGAAGCCGCGGCCGTCGTCCGAAATGTCGAGGCGCACCACGCGGTCCGCTTCGTCGTGCTGCAGCGATACGGTGACGTGGCTGGCGCCGGAATATTTTTCGATGTTGTGCAGCGCCTCCTGGGCGATGCGAAAGATGCAGGTCTTGACGTTTTCGGGAAGATTCTCGCCAGCATTTTCGCCGTTGAAATCCACGCGGACCTGGCTTCTGCGGCGGAACTCTTCAATCTGCCATTGGATCGCCGAACCAAGGCCGAGGTCGTCCAGGATCGACGGGCGCAGCATCAACGAAAGATCGCGAACGGTCTGCACGGTGCGTTCCGTCAGCGAGCGCGCGCGATGCAGACGTTCACGCGTCGGAGGATCGATGCTCATCGATCGCAACGCGGCGGTGATCTCCATGCGCAGCGCGGTCAGCGTCTGGCCGATGTCGTCGTGCAGCTCGCGGGACAGCCTGCTGCGTTCCTCTTCCTGGATTTCGAGCAGGCGCGCGGAAAGTTGTTCCAGACGTTCGTTGGCTTCGGAGATCGCGGCGTAATGCTGCGCGCGGTCGCGATCCCAACGGGCGGCATGTTGCAGACTGACGCCGGCGATGAGGACGCCAACGGCAACCGCCAACGCGAGCAGCGTAAACAGGCGCTTGCGAGCGTCGTTCTGGCGGGCCTGCGCGCGAAGTTGGGCGTCGCGAAGGTCCTTTTGGGCTTCTTGCAGAAAGTCCTGCAGGGCGCCTTCGGCAAGGTTGCGGCGGGCGCCCAGCATTTCGTTCATCAATAACTTGGGAAAACGCTGGCGTTCGGCGGAACTGCGGGCGAGCGCGTTGAGATCGGCCAGAAACCCGTTGACGCTGTCGGCAATCTGCAGGCGTTCGAACCGTTCGGGCGCGGCCTTGCGCAGTGTCGCCAAAGGATCTTCGGCCTGTTGCCGGGCGGCGGCGATCTGCCCTTCAAAACGTTCCCGGCGTTCGATGTCGCGGCTTAAGAAATAGTCGCGGGCGTGGTTGGACCCCGACCATACCATTCGGCGCAAGACGGAAGTGGCATGGTCAAGGGCGATGTAGTCGTGATAGGCGTCCAGCTCTTCGGCGGAACCCGCACGCTCCAGAGAGTTGGCTTCCAGCGCGGAATACACAAGAAGCACCACCATGGCCGCAAAGCCGGCGCGGAGCGCGTTGGTCGCCGTGAGCGTTTTCATCCACCGAAGACTGAGGTACGGACGAGGTTTGCGCAGTATCCCGCGCAAGCCAACTGAGCCATCGTCACTAGACTCGGACGAATCTTCATTTTACCCTCGCAGCCGGTAACGAGCGGGATGAGCGCCCGCATATCGCCGGAAATGACGTGCGGCGCGGCGTCGCGAACGCCATTGCCCTTGGGTTCAAAGGCAACGGCAAGGCCGGCCTGGCCGAACATACAGATGTCGTTGCGGCTGTCGCCCACGGCAACCACGTACTTACGGCGGATGCCCAGGCGGTCGGTGAGATGGCGCACGGCGTTGCCTTTGCAACCATCGTGTTCCAGGCAGCCCATGCCCGGTTCGGGCGCGGACCAGATGGGGCACTGTTCCACTTCGCCGGACGCGGCGCCGTTGGCAAACCGCACGATGTTCGACACGCTGAAGTCCGCGTAGACGCGGCGGCGTACGATTTCCGTGGCAATGCGGAAGCTGTCGCTGACGATGCCAACGCTAAAACCCAGTTTGCGCAACGTCACGATGGTTTCCATCGCGCCGTTCACCAGCGGCAGTTCGCGCGCGGTCTGTTCGAAGACATCCTTGGGAACGCCTTTGAAGACCTGCGCGATCTGCCAGGACCGTTCGGCGTCCGTCACCGAATGGTTGTCCAACCACTTCCACAATTCGCGGGAACGGCCAGTGTTCTGCGCGAGCGCCGTAACAAAGCGTCCGCGGACGAGCGTGCCGTCCATATCGAATAGGGCCAGCCGGCGTACGCGGCCGAGCGAGCCGAGAACCGTCGAAAGTTCGCTTTGCGCAAGGCGCTCCACTTCCTCCACCTCGGAGAGGCGGGAACCGGATAGCTTGCCCAGCTTGTCGGCTCGCAGCAGCAGCGTGCGAACCACCTGCTTGGCCATGTCGCCGAGACGTTCGAGCGTCTGGCTTTCGTGTTCGAGATGACCGATATCGACTTCCGCCAGCTTCCAGCCGGCCTCCGACGCATCGATCAGGAGTCCCAGATCGACTCCGTAATCCGCTTCAAAACTCAACGATTGCAGCACTTCCTTGCGGGCGGCCATGATGCCGCCGAGGGGCTGCGCAAAATCTGCGATCTCCGGAAAAAAGATCTGCAGCAGGGGCTTGGCCGTCAACACTGTGACACGGCCCGCCGCCCTGGAAAATTTCGCTTTGACAAAATCCGCTTCGCCGTTCAGCAACGGCGCGCACAGGCGGTCGACCAGGTCTTCGCAAAGACCGTGGAGGTCGCCATCCAAGTACGCGATGATGTTTTCCGATGCGGCTTCCATGCCATCTTCCATGGACCCGCCCTTACCCAACATCTTGCCGGTAATGACCTTGGCGCCGGCCGCGCGGGCCAGCTCCGGTGTACCGTCCACCGATCCGTCATCGACTACGATGACCTGGCGTACGTTCCGGCTGCGTTTCGCCAGAGCGACGACAGCCGCAATGTGTTCCGATTCATTCAGCGCCGGGATAACAACTGTGATCATGTTTCGCTCCTTCCTAAACCAGATTAGTGGTTCTTAATCCAAAACCCAATACAGGATTGTCTGTATTTATCCCGAAATCCATAGATAAAACATTAGGTGTCTTACAGTTGCAGGCCTTTTTCTCCCCTCGCATCAACCGCATTCCCCTGGCTCGCCAAAAGGTCTACAATTCCTTGAGAGGCAACCCCGGTGCTTGCCAGGGCGTCTATCTTCCTGAACAGGGTGTAATGGCAAACATGAAATGGATCAAGTGGGCAGGTATGTACGCGCTGGCGGGCGCTGTAATATGGTCGGCCGGAGCGTTGTCGGCCCAGCAGGGTCCCAAGACGGAGTCCTCGGAAACCGTTGCCAAACCCCGCAAGAGGGGTGAAGAACCGCCGGTCGAGCAGAAAAAGATCCCGTCGCGCATGAAGAAGAATCCGGACGGGGTTACGCCCGCCGAAGGACCGACCTTCCGCGCCGACGTCAACACCGTGACCGTGGACGCCGCGGTGCTGGACAACCGCGGGGCGTTCATTCCCAAGATCCCGGCCGGCAACTTCCGCATCCTGGAAGATAACGTTCCGCAGAAGATCACCAGCGTGACCATGGCGGAAGCCCCGATGACCGTCGCCATGGTGATCGAGTTTTCGAACTTGTATCAGCAGTACTGGTCGAGCGGCTGGTATGAAACGTTGCAGGCGGCGTACGGGTTCCTGGATACCCTGCGGCCGGACGACTACGTCGCGGTGATCGCCTACGACTTGCGTCCCGAAATTCTTTCGGACTTTTCGACGGACAAGCGCCTGGCGCACGAAGCGATGGCCCGTTTGCGCATTGCGGCGTTTTCGGAATCGAACCTATATGACGCGCTTGTGGATACGGCGGACCGGATGAGCGACATCGAAGGCCGCAAGTCCATCGTGCTGATTTCGTCGGGCGTCGACACGTTCAGCAAATTGACGTTCGACAAGACGCGCAAAGCCCTGCAGACGGCGGGCGTACCGATTTACGCCATCGGCATCATGCAGGCGATTCGCGAACTGTACGACGCGCGCGGCTGGATGAGCCCGCTGCAGCGTCTGGACTTCCTGCAGGCCGACAATCAAATGCGCACATTCGCGCGCGAAACCGGCGGACAAGCGTTTCTGCCGCGGTTCTTCGGCGAGTTCCCGGGCATTTTCCAGGCGATCCAGCAGGCCATGCGCAATCAGTACACGATTACGTACACGCCCACCAACCAGGTTCGCGACGGAAAGTACCGCAAGCTGAAAGTGGAACTGGTGAATCCGGAAACCAACGAACCGTTGCGTATCACCAACGAGAAGAGCAAGCCCATCAAGTACCAGATCATCGCCAAGGCCGGCTACACGGCTCCTCGCGAAGTGGAGTAACTACTCTTGCGGATGGTTGCGGCGGCGGCCGCCGTACTGTTCCTGACCTCCGAGGCCGCCCCAGGTTCGTACTGCCCGCCCGAGGCGCCGTCGTCGATTGACCAGTTCCTGGCGCCGAATACGGCCGTATTCATCGGCAACATCGCGCAGGCGGACGGCAAACCCGTCTACCAGGTGTCCGAAATGCTGTGGGGCGAACTACCGGGCCGCCAGCGGTACGGACGCCCCGACTTGCGCATGTACGCGGTTCGCCTGGATAGCAAAGGTAATCCGATCGCCGGATGCGAACCGGACTGGCTGCCGCTGGACCACGAGTGGATCACCGACATCCGGCGCGCCCTGCAAATCAAGCTTCCGGCGAACCTCACGATTTGGATTCGAAGCGCAACGGGCGATGCCGACATCGCCGGTGTGGACGTAACTCTGCTCTCCGGCAACGGCAAGCAGTACCGTGGCGTAACCGGCGTCGACGGACGCTTTGAGTTACCGTCACCCATCCCGCCCGGCGCCTACCGAATTCAGGCCAAAAAAGCCGGTTACGAGACTGCGGACGAATCCGTGGCCGTCGTTCCCGGAGGTGGCGGTTTCGCGCGAGTCCTGCTGTCGCCTCTGAAAGATTCTCAGCGCAATTGAGCGAACGCTGGACGATTTACACCGGACCCTGCGTGCCGTCGATCTTGCGGTTGGTCACCAGCGCGGAGAGCAGCCCGAAATCGAAGCTGAACAACGCACGAAAGGCCGCTGCGACCAGGAAGCCGATGCCCGCTCCAAAGCCGTCGTGCTTGCCGACGAACGCGGCGGCGCCTACCCAACGGTCCGCCTCCAGAGCCTTGGACTTGACGTCGGCGGGCGTGTGCCAGATGGCGTGCGCCTGCGGCAGAATCAAGGTCTTCTTGCCGGCTTTGCGAATCTGCCAGGCCAGCTCGGCGTCACCCCAGTAATGCCCGTAGCGTTCGTCGAAGTAGTTCATGCCCTGCACAAACTGCTTGCGAACCATGAGCGCCGCGCGGCTGTGGTATGCCACCGGCACCGGCGAACCGCCATCGCCCACGTTCACCGCGGCCAGCGGAATGATGCCGGTCTTGCAGGCCTGCAGCAGAAGTTCGCGATCGGGCAGGCGGTACGCTTGCGGAACGGGCTTGCCGGTAGCGGCATCCTCCAGCAGGGGACACACGGCGGAGGCATCCTCGTCGGTGTCCAGATGCCGCATCAGCCGCACCAGCGCATCGGGCTTCAGCTCGACGTGCGGATCCAGGTACAGGATGTAGTCACCCATGGCCGTGCGCGTGGCGATGTTCATCGCCTTGGTGGCGCCAAAATGCTTGGGCAAGCGAAGCATCGTGATGTCTTCGAACTCGGCGTCGAGCTGCGGGCTCCCGTCGCGCGAACCCAGGTCGACCACAAGGATTTCGAACAGTTCGCGCCCTTGCGAGGCACGTAGCGCTTCGATGCAGCG
>JAFDVT010000298.1 GCA_018268875.1 Acidobacteriota bacterium | reverse complement strand
TTGGACCGCCGTTCGCCCCGATCACGCCATCGGTGGCAAGCGTCACCTTGATTTCCGGGGACTCGAACCATTCGTCCAGAAAGTCCGCGGCGCTTTGCGTAAAGACCTTTACCAGGCCGGTGAGCTCGGCGCGGCCGAGTCCTTTGACCTTGCCAAGAAGCTTGAGATACTCGGCATACTCGCCAAGGCGGCGCGGTGGGAATTCGGGCGGGGTTTCAAGCAGCAGGGATTCCGCGACGACAGCCAGCTTTTCCAGGTGATCTTCAAAGCGCGGAAAAGTCTCCGCGTCCTTGGGGGAGAACTTGGCGATTTCGGCCAGTGTCTTTTCGCGATTCTGCCAGAAGAACAGGTAGCGGCCGTCGGGATAGGGCGAAAAGAACGAAGGGTCCTTGGGGTCCACCTGGTAGCCGTACTTCGGCAGCTCCAGATCGTCGATGATCCGCTGCTGGAGCAGGCTGTTCAGGTACGCGCCGGTGGAGACGCGGTAACCCGGCCAGATTTCCTCGGTGACGGCGCAGCCGCCAGTGATTTCACGGCGTTCGAGCACCAGCACGCGGCGTTTGGCCTTGGCGAGATACGCGGCGGCGACCAGACCGTTGTGGCCACCGCCGACAATCACGACATCGTAGACATTGCGGGACATTTTCGGCGTGTCCCATTATGGCGTACTTGCTTACTGGAGCGACTTTTCGGCGCGCGGTTGCGGGGCCGGAGGCGGTGGTGGAGGTGCCGGAGTTGTGGCGACGGCCGCGGTTTCGGTTGCCGCCGGTGCCGGTTTTGGACTGACGGTGGAGGTCAGTTCCACTTTTTCCGGCGGGGCCGGCAATTCTTCCACCAGCACATAGGCCGGCTGTTCGAGGTACGCCGGCGCGTCTCCGCCGGTCAGAAACAGCAACTGGTGACGCCCTGGCTTGATAAAAGGCGGGATCCGAAGCTTGATGGTGGTGGCGGTCTGTTCGAGGACCTTCACCTTAATGTCAAAACGGTGGTCGGTGAGGTACACCTCCTCCACCTTTTCCTTGTTCAGACTGACTCCGTTCACCACCAGAACGGTACCTGGCTTGCCAGATTTCGGCTCCATGCTATCCACTTGGGGAGCCGCCATCTCGCCAGCCCAACACAACCGGGTGAGAACGGAGGCCAATACGACGACAGAAGTCATGCGCGCGTTGCCTCCGACTTGTACTATAAAGCGGTTCTCCAATACCGGCCAATGGGGTGACGACCCTAGTACGCGACTTAGGATTGCAGTAGCTGATTTCCTAAGGTTCCGATTCCCCACGCGCGGAACAAATCGGCGCAACAGGAATCTTAGCGGTATGCCCTGCCTGGTCCTAGCCATTGTTCTGCTGTTTCCCCGAGTCGCGCTCGCCCTGATGTGGTTGTTTTCGACCTATCTCGACAAGCCCTATGCGGGAAATTTTCTGGTTCTCATCCTGGGTTTCCTGTTTCTCCCGTTTACCACCATCGTGTACGCCTGGGAGATCAATAGCGGGATGCCGACCTCCGGCATCAACCTCTTATGGTTGCTGCTTGCCGTGCTGGTGGACCTGGGGAGCCTTGGCGGAGGCGCGCGCGGCCGCCGCATCCGGGGCTGACAAAAACGGGTTGCTACAATACCGTTTCCGCAGCATAGGCCCCCGTCGGCACTCGTGTTGCCACACCGCAAGGTCCCAGGACGATTGAGAATGAACCTATTTCCACGACAGCTCGCGGTGGCGAGCCTGCTGTTCCAATGGACGGCCATCACGATTCCCGCGCAGCCGCGTCCGGGCGACGACCCGGCGCTGATTGCCAAAGCCAAGGGCATTCACGACCGCGTATTGAAACTCGATACGCATGACGACATCGACCCGGCCAACTTCACGCCGGAATGCAACTATCTGAAGCGGCTGACGACGCAGGTGAACATTCCCAAGATGGTGGAAGGCGACATGGATGTCGCGTTCTTCATCGTCTACGTCGGCCAGGGTCTGCGTACGCCGGAAGCCTACGACGACGCCTACAAACAGGCGATCGAGAAGTTCGACGCCATCCACCGGTTTGTCGAAAAGATCGCGCCTGACCAGGTGGGCCTGGCGCTGACGCCCGAAGACGTTCGCCGCTTGCACAAGCAGGGCAAGCGCGTGGTGGTGATCGGCGTCGAAAATTCGTACCCGATCGGCACGGACCTGAAGCGCGTCAAGGAATTCTACGACCGCGGCGGCCGCTACATGTCGCTCGCCCACAACGGCAACAGTCAGTTTGCGGATTCGAACACGGGCGAGGCGCAAGGCTATCTGTACAACAACGGGTTGTCGCCGCTCGGACGCGAGGTGATCGCGGAAATGAACAAGCTGGGCATGATGGTGGACCTTTCGCATCCTTCTAAAGGGGCCAACATGGAAGCGATGCGGCTGAGCAAGGCGCCAGTGATCGCGTCGCATTCGAGCGTACGCGCGCTGGCTGACCATAGCCGCAACATGGACGACGAACAACTGCTGGCGCTCAAGAAGAACGGCGGCGTGGTGCAGATTGTCGGCTTTGCGTCGTACGTGAAGGTAGATTCGAAGGAACGGACGGCCGCGCTGGCCAAGCTTCGCGAAGACATGGGCTTCGGCGGTGGCGGTGGACGCGCGGGCCAGGGTCCGCAGTTCCGCCGTCCGGTTGCCGGAGCTCGCACCTGCCCGGTGGAGGAACCGAATGCGGCGCCCACGACGGCGTCCGCCCAGCCTCGCCGCGGTGGTGGCGCCGGGTTCCTGAACATGCTGCCTCCGGACGTTCGCGAAAAGTACCAGAAAGGCATGGCGGAAATCGACGCCAAGTACCCGCCGGCCGCCCGCGCGACGGTGAAGGACATGGTGGACCACATCGACTACGCCGTGAAGCTGATCGGCATCGATCATGTCGGTATCTCTTCGGATTTTGACGGCGGCGGCGGCATCGACGGGTGGGATAGCGCGGCCGAGGCGTTCAACGTCACGCTGGAGCTGGTTCGCCGCGGGTACACCGAACAGCAGATCGGCAAGATGTGGAGCGGCAATCTGCTCCGCGTATGGGGCGACGTCGAAAAAGTCGCAAAGAAGCTGAAGTCCGCCAAATGAGTAAGGGTAGGGCCGGACGTATGGCGTCGCGGCCCTTCCGGAACGTCACGTCTTTGACCAGTTAGCGCGCGCTGCGAGTGGTGGTGGCTAACACCGACGCGAGCTGCTTTTTCAAACTCGACTCGAACGACGACCGTGGGATCGAAATCGCGCGGCGCAGATCCGGGTCGCGCAGCTCTTTCCTCGCGGCATTGGGCATCAGGCCCGCCGCCTCCTCGAACATCCTCGACGAAGCCGTCTGCATTCCGGCGATCGCTCGATAATACCCTTGCTGCCCGGGAACCTTGCGGCAGCCTCGCACAATCGCGTCCAGGATCTCCGACTTTTCCGCCGCATCGAGGTCGGGGT
>JAFDVT010000297.1 GCA_018268875.1 Acidobacteriota bacterium | reverse complement strand
GCGTTCCCCAACCGGTGCCGTACACCGTGATCGTGTCGCCCGGCTTGGCCGGCACAAAGCGCGAACCGAAGAACGTCACCGGAGGACCAACCAGTTCGCCACCTGCGTTCACCGCCGCCACGTTGGTGCCGAAGTAGTAATACATCTCCGGCGTCACGCCGCGCGTTTCGATCGAACGGCTACCGCTGCTCAGCTCATCCGGCGTGCCGCAGTTGGTGAGCACTTCCATCAAGGTTGTGCCCGCTGCGGGAACTACCGGAACCTGCACGCTCAACCGGGTCGGAGCCACGCTGAACAGGTACGCATAGTTGTTGTTGATCTTGACGCAGGTGCCGCCCAGGTTGGTCGGCAGCACGCCCTGCGCGAGGTCCGGAGGCGTCAGGCCGCGAGGCGCCGCCGCCAGGTTCGTACCCGTGATGATAATAGCCGCGCCGGTCGAAATCGCCTGCACGGGCGTCGGGCTCTGGCCGCCGCCGATTACCGAACTGATCACCGGAGCGTCGGCGGAAAGCACCGTCGGCGTCACGTTCGCGATCACCGGAGTCGCGCCCGCAATGGTTGCCGAGACGCGAACCACATCGCGAGTGGGACCAAAGCGAACTTCCGTCGATGCGGTGCCGTCCACGCCGGTTACGGCCTTCTGAACGGTGATGGTGCCGTCGCCGCTCACCACCGCGAACTCCACCGGAACGCCCTGGATGGCGAGGCCGGAACTGGTGGCCACGCGAACCACGACGCGAGGCACGCCGCCGGTTACGACCACGCTGGTCGACAGCGGCACGCTCTGCGTCGTAAACAGCATCTTGACGCGGCTGTCGAACTGGTCGGAGAAGTAAATATTGTCGTTGCGATCGACGGTCAGGCGGATGGGCGCCAGCGGAACTTCGGTCGCGCGGCCCAACTCCGCGTAGGTCCCGGTGCTATTGCGCGTACCGGCCACCGTCGTAATGAATCCGAACTGGTCGATGCGGCGGATCACGCCGTTGCCCGAATCGGCCACGTACAGATTGCCGCGCGAGTCGAACGCCACGCTGGTCGGATTGTTGAACTGCGCGTTCACCGCGCGAGCCCCGTCGTCGCCGCTATAGCCAGCCACGCCGGTACCTGCAAACGTGGTCACCAAGCCGTCCGGAGCGATCTTCAGGATCTTGTGGAACCCACCACCGGCGACAATCAGGTTGCCGTCGGCGTCCATCGTCATTTCGTAAGGATCGATGGCGCGCGCCAAGTCCGGAATCTGGGATTTGTTGGTAAAGGTCAGCGGATTGATGTAGAGGTTGGTGTTGATGCGGTACACCGCGCCGAACCCGAGTTGGTCGGGATTGCCACGGTCGGCGATATAGATGTTGCCGCGGGGATCGACAAACAGGCCGGCGGGGTTGGTCAGCGGTGCCTGCACGGCGGGGATGCCGTCGGCGCAGCAGCCCAGTTGCGACCCGGCTACGGTCACCAGCGAATTGCCGACGATGCGCTTGACGCGGTGGCGGTTGGGACCTTCGGAAACCAGAATGTTGCCGATCGAATCGGTGGCTACAGCGGTGGGTTCAAAGATGCCCGCGCCGCCGTCGGTGTCATACACATAGGCGGGCGTCGTCGAATCGGCGATGGTGGTCAGTGTGTTCGTCGCGATGTTCAGGCGGCGCACCATGTCGTTGCGCGAATCGGCGAACACGAGGTTGCCTTCTTTATCGATCGTCAGGCCGCGGGGCGAGCTCAGACGCACGGCCAGCGGGCGGTTCTCGGTTGCCGCATCGGCCGAACCGGCCACCGTGCTGATGTTGCCCGCGGTATCAATCTTGCGAACGCGCTTGTTGCCGGTGGACGGGTTGAGGCGAGGGTCGCCGATCGCGCCGCCGTCGATGAAATAGACATTGCCCGCGCCGTCCTGGGCCATCGAAAGGGCTCGCGAAATCCAGGAACCGAAGGCGCGTCCACCGTCACCCTGGAAGCCGGAGCGTCCAACGCCGGCAATCGCGGTGTTGATCTGGGTTTCGGGGTCGATGCGGATCAGGCGAGGGTCGTTGTAGTCGCCATAGTAGACGGCGCCGTTGCGGTCCACCATCGCGGAAACAATGCGCTGGTTGGCGTTGCCGCCGGTGATGCGAAGGAAGTTGATGTTGTTGGTGCGCAGAGCCAGCAGTTCGGGCCCGGCGGCGATGTATACGGTGTTCTGCGAGTCCACCGAAAGGCTGTACATGCCGGTGAACGTTTCGTACTGCGTCAGCGGACCGCCCACGCTGGTGATACGCCCAAAAATATTGATACGGCGCACGTGCCAGTAGGCGCGGGCCGGATACGGCGGCGTCTGCTTGTCGGCAAAGAACAGGTCGCCGTCGTTGCCGATGGCGATCGCCACCGGGGTGAACTGCGCATCGGCGCCGGTGAGCGTGTCGGCGATCCAGGTGGGGTTGCCGTTGCCGGCGATGGTGCGGATGACGCCGCTTGCCAGGTTCACTTCGCGGATGCGGTTGTTGCCGGTGTCGGCGATATAGAGGTTGTTGTTCTGGTCGATGGCAATGCCTTCGGGCCGGTTGATGCGGGCGCGAGTGGCGGCTCCGTTGTCGCCGGCAAAGCCGGGCAATCCAGTGCCGACGACGGTACGAATAGTGCCGGTCAGCGCGTCAATGCGGCGAATGCGGCTGTCCTCGGTGTCCGCAACGTAAATATTGCCTTGTTTGTCCACGGCCAAGGCGCGTGGATTGCGAAACATAGCTGAAGTAGCGGGTCCACCCTCCACCAGATGGTCTGCCCCGGCGACGGTCGCGACGCGGAACTGCGCGGGGATTGTAGCGGTGGCGCAGAAAAACAAAACAGCAGCTAAATGTTTCATGCCTGCGCAAATGATACCAGAGTCCAAAGATGGTGAAAAGAGGAATGTGCTTGTTTAGCTAGGCTTGCATTGTTGAAACGATGAGGAAATAAGTTTTGCGCATCCATTGTCGCGGTTTTTCGCGCACCGGATTTGCCAGCGCGGGGACCCGTGTCACAACACGATTGGAGGTACGAAAACGCCTGGGCGCGAGTTACAAAACGTCATACTTTCGACCGTTCACAAGACAGTTTTGCGACGCTGATGCGTTGGCATCCAATTTGCTCTACACTAGGCAAGGAAACCGAACGAATACTATGAAACAAAATACAATTGCGTTCGTCTGCATCATGGGTTTGACCGGCACGGTGGCGTTCGCACAGCGCATCTCCGATCGTCGTACGGCGGAGATTCGTGGCGGCGGCGGTGATGGGAAATGCACCATCGAGGTCCTGGTGGACGACGTTGCCGAGGTCGAGGTTCGCGGAACCCAGGCGATGATTCGCACTTTGAGCGGCGGACCCGCGACGTTCCGGCGTTTTCAGTGCAATCAGGCGATGCCGACCATGCCGTACGATTTCCGTTTTCGCGGCATCGACGGACGCGGCCGCCAGGAACTCGTTGCGGCGCCCGATCAGCGCGGCGTAGCCGTCATCCGGATTGAAGATTCCAAGGGCGGCAACGAAGGCTACACGTTCGACCTCGAATGGCGCGGTGGCACGGACGCCGGCTATGGCAACGGATCCGGTTACGGGAATGGGTCCGGCTATGGAAATGGTGGTGGTTACGGAAACGGTGGTGGTTATAACCGGCCAGGTGGTGGTTACAATCGTCCGGGCTACGGCAATAACAACAACGGCAACTGGAACGGCTGGGGGAACGGCAACGGTTGGGGCAACGAGTATGGCGCGTTCAACTTCCAGGGGCGCGGCAATGGCGACTTTGAGGATCGCAATGGGTATCGCAGCCGGTTGAACGACGTCAACGTGTCGATTCAACAGAACGGGTATGCGACCGTGGCGTTCCAGACCGACCGGGGCATGATGAATCTGAACGGAAATGTCGAGCGCCGCAACAATCGCTCGGTGTATATCCGGGTGAACGACGGATCGGTTCGCGGCTTGTTGGAAGTGGAGATGAACGGCCGCGATCGTGTCCGGCGCATCAATCTCAACAACAACGGGCGCAATGGCCGGTTGAACTGGTCGAACTAGATCGTTTCAATACGTGAGCAAAAGAGGGAGGCTGGCGCGATCTTCGGTTCGCGCCGCCTCCCTTTGCCGTTCCTGGCAGGTCCGCATCCAGTGTGTGAAGCGTTCGGCGGAAAGCGGGCGCGACACGACGTAGCCTTGGATTTCATCGCAGCCCGCCTGCGCCAGTAGGTCGTAGACGGCCCGCGTTTCGACGCCCTCGGCCACCACGCGGTACCCAAGGTCGTGCGCCATGTCGATCATGCTGAGAACCAGCTTGCGGTCCCGGAGGCTTTCGGCAAGCCGGGGCATGAAGCTACGGTCGATCTTCATCGTGTCGGCGGGCAGGCGCTGCAGGTAGGAAAACGTGCTGTAGCCGGTGCCAAAATCGTCGATCGCAAGCTGTACGCCCAACGAGCGGATGTCTTTCAACTGGCCGACGACACGGGCGTAATTGCCGATGACCGCGCTTTCGGTGAATTCCAGCTCGATGTCGGCGGGCGAGACATTCTGCTCCTGGAGGTGACGCGCAAGGCACGTTGCGAAGTTGGGCGACTCCAGGTCGATGGCGGAGACATTGATCGAAATGCGTGTCTTCAGGTCCTGCCGGTGCCAATCCGCGATCTGTCGAATGGCGGTGCGCATCACCCAGCGTGTGACTTCGGGAAACAGCGCGGTTTGTTCGACAAGAGGGATGAATTCGTCGGGAGGAACCGCGCCGAATTCCGGATGACGCCACCGCAGCAATGCTTCGGCGCTGGCGACGTTGGGGTGCTTCAAGTCGATGCGCGGCTGATAGACCAGCGACAACTGATCGTCGCGCCGCAAGGCATCTTTGATATCGACGAGGTAGCGGAAGCGGCGATTGACGGCAACATCGCCGTCCTTCGAATAGATCGCATAGGGGACGCCGGTTTCGCGCGCATGCTGGGCGGACGTGATGGCGGCTCGCAGAGCGTCGTAGCCGGACGGGTGGGGATAGCCGGCAGGGGAAATTCCAAACGCCGTGCTGGTGGGGATTTCGACGTTGTTACAAAGTACCGGTTCGTTCAGCTTGGAGGCCATGCCGGTGACCAGTTCCGTGGCCGCGGCCGTGCCGCCTTCCTCGACGAGGATCGCGAAGGTAAGCGCGCCAATGTGATACAAACGGCGGCCGGGGCCGTCGGTAAGTTCGCGGAGCAGTCGGCTGGTGGTACGAACGAAATCGTCCAGGTACGCCGAGCCGAGCACGGAAACGAGTTGCCCCATCTGGCGGGCATCCATAAGTTCCACCGCGACTGTGGCCGGGACATTGGAGATGTCGTCGAGCAACTGCCCGCGATTGGGTAGGCCGCTGAACGGGTCGATACGGCCCATGCCGCGGCGCAGTTCGATTTGCGCGACGGCAAG
>JAFDVT010000296.1 GCA_018268875.1 Acidobacteriota bacterium | reverse complement strand
GTACGGCTACATTTCGTCGATGTACACGGTGCTGCTGATGGCGTCGTTCGTACCGTTTCTGGTCTACTTCATGCTGGCCTGGCGGGACCATCTGCGCGCCCGCTTCCTGTCGCTGTTTCGAGGAGAGCGCCGCGCCGCCGCCGCCCAGGGCTGGAGCCGCGTCGCCGAGGTCGCACGCGCGTACGTGGTCGGCAAATTTCTGCTGGGCGTCCTGCTGGGCGTCGCCAGCGCGATCTTCTTCGCGTCGATCCAACTGCCGTACTGGTTGTTGATCGGCCCGCTCAGCGGCTTCCTCAGTCTGGTGCCGTACCTCGGGCTGCCGCTCGCCATCGCGCCGCCGGTGTTCGCTGCCCTGCCGGTGCACACGGAGCCCGCGATGTACGTCTTTATCGGAGGCGTAGTGTCGCTGCTGCATTTGCTGGCGTTGAATCTCGTTTATCCCAAGTTCGTAGGCTCGCGCGTGCACCTGAACCCCCTGGTGGTGACGCTCGCACTGATGTTCTGGGGAACCTTATGGGGAGGCATCGGCCTGCTGCTCGGGGTCCCGATCACGGCGGGGATCAAAGCGGTGTGTGACAGCGTCGACAGCCTGAAGGCGTACGGCAAGCTGATGGGCGATTAGCTGGAAGTGCGCGGTTGACAACTGAGTTCTTCAGACAGCCCGTGTGTCCCCGAAGCCTCTACTTGCCGAGGCGACTGAGCACCGTCTGCATGTCGCCCTGCACCTTCTGAGCCTCCCGGCGGGCGTTCTCATTCGTCTGCGGAACCAGCTTCGTGTACCGCTCGAACATCGCCTCCGCCTCCGGACGCATGCCGTTGTTTGCGTAGACCGCGATCAGCGTCTCGATCGCGATCGCGTCCTCGCCGCCGGCCTTTTCGATCTTCGGCGCCAACGCCAGCGCATCCGCCGCGCGAACCAGGTCCGGCGACGGAGCTTCTACCAGGTACCGCGCCGCCGAACTCCACACGCGCAAGCCCGCATCCGGAGCCGCTGCCAGCCGCACGAACTCGTCTTGCCCTTGCCGGATTGCCGCCTTGCCTTCGTCGACACGGCCCGCCTGGAACAGTTCCATCCCCAGCCGGACGCGCAGTTCCGCGATCGTTGATGCGTAGCGGGCATTCGGAGTCTTGGCGTTCACCCGCGCGTACTCGCGCAAGGCTTCCTCCATGTACCGCGCCGCCTGCGCATGATCGCCCGCGTAGCCGCTCACAAACGCCATGTCGCGCAACGCGCCCGCCAGTTCGTACCGCAGATTCACCTGTGCGGGATTCTGGTCGGCTAACTGCCCCCAGCCTTCCACCGCGCGATGCAAATGCGTCAGCGCCGCTTCGTACAACTGGCTCTGACCTTCAATCCACCCTAAGGCATCCAACACACGCGCCTTCAGGAACCGCACCCGCTCGGACGATGCGTCGCCGGTATCCATCGAATCCAGTTCCATCACCAGATCCAGCAAGCGTTGACGCCCAATCGCCGGGTCCGATGCCGCGCTGGACTGCGCCTCCGCCGCCTTTACCTGTAAGTCGGCAAATTTCGCCAGATGGTCCTTTGGATTTCGCGTCAACGCCATGTCCACCAGGCGCCGGGCGTTCTTCAGATCCTGCCCGCCGGTGGCAAACGGATCCACGGCCCCGGTCGCCTGGGACTGGCTCACCGACAGCACGTGATACAGCGACGCCATTCGAACCAGTTCCGCCTGCGTCAGCGACTGTGGGTCGATCGCCGCTTCCCATGCTTCGAGCGACCGTCGCGCGCGCGCCAGCTTGTCGTTGGTGCGCTGCGTACCGAAGTCGAACAACGCCTCCTGGATGTCCAACTGCGCCTGTATCGCCTGCTTGACCCGCGAAGGACCTTGCATCGCCTGCAGCATCTCGTTCATCTGCCGCGCCCGCGACAGCAACGCGCGACCCTGTTCGTTCTCGCCCAGGTTGGCGCGCAGTGGATTGCCCAGTAACTCGGCCAGTTGGATGTAGCCTTCGGTGAGGTCCGCCTGCAGCGCGAAGCTTGGCGAATTCTCGCTCGACAGCGTGTTCAACGCCTGCAGCGACCGTTCGGCCATCAGCTTCCGCACCTGCAGCGGCGACCCGTAAAACAGCATCTGATCCTGCAGGTCGAACATCTGGTACCGCGCGAGCGACCGCAGTTCGTCGAACCGCTTTTCCGCAATCCAGCGTTGTTGTTCGCGCAGGAATACGCCGGTGAGGATGCCGCCCAGCGCCAGCACGGCCGCCGCGGTTTGCAGCGGATTCCGCGCGATCCACTTGCGGAACCGGTATCCCGCCGTTTGCGGACGCGCCAGCACCGGTTGCCCGTGGCGGTACCTTGCGACATCGGCCGCCAGTTCCGCTACCGTCGCATAGCGGCGCAGCGCATCTGTTTCGAGACCCTTGGACAGGATCGCGCGCAGGTCCCCGGTTAGCGCCTTTTGCAAGCCGGATTCGGTGGTGGATCTCGCCTCCGCCGCCTCCCGCGAGGCCGTGGGCGGATTTGGCTGTACTTCCTGGCTCGCCCGCCGCAGGTTCGACGCCATGTCCGCCGGATCGCCAAACGGCCAGCGACCGGTCAGCAATTCGTACAGGATGACGCTGAGCGCGTACACATCCATGCTCACCGCCGCCGGCAGACCTCGCATCTGTTCCGGGCTCGCGTACCTCGGCGTCAGGAACTGTTTGGTGCGATCCACGGGCACCGGACCCAACAGCTTGGCCGCGCCAAAATCCAGGAGCTTCGCGTGACCTTCGCCGTCCACCAGAATGTTCGACGGCTTCAGGTCGCGATGGATGATCAGGTGGCGATGGGCGAAGTCCACCGCTGCGCATACTTCCAGGAACAGATCGAGCC
>JAFDVT010000295.1 GCA_018268875.1 Acidobacteriota bacterium | reverse complement strand
GGCTGTCCAACTCCACCGCGACGCGCTGGTGCCGCCGCGAATGCCACCTTCAAGCGTCCGGGTAAGAACCTGGTTCAACGGTGGATCGGCCGCCATCGCGTTGGGAAGCTTGCAAGGCTGCGTAGGGTCGGCGCAACCGAGTTCGATCGACGTCGGCGCGCGGCTCCCTTCGCTGTAGCTGAAGTAGAGATTGAATTGCTCGGTGGGGTTGTACGTCAGGCCGGCCGACGGATTGAAGCGCTGGAACGTATGGTTGCCGTTGAGCGAACCAGGTCCACCGGTGGGACGAATGCGGTCCCGATTGAGGATGTTGGTGGTGTTCCAGCGGCCGGCGAGGATTAGATTCAGGCCACGGCCGGCGCGGAACAGGTTCGAGGCATAGAGGCTGCTGGTGCGGATGCGGCCGCTGAGGTCGACGCGGGTGTCGAACGGTACGCCGTCCTCATCGCCACCGGTTACGCCATCGGCGAACGCGGGCAGTCCGACGACGCCGCGATCGGGCGTCAGATAGCCCAATTGCGCCAGTTGCGTGAAGCTGGAACGGCTGTGGTCGAACGCGGTGCCGACCGTAAGTTGGTTGCGCGAGGCGAACCAGGTGGCCTGGCCGGAGACGCCGCTGTTGTGTTGCGAATTCGCGGTGTGGTTCAGCAGGCCGTTGCACTTTTCCACGGGTTCATCGCCGATCAGCACCTGGGCCAGGCAGCGCCAGAACGGGAACGGCGTGTTGGAGGCGTTCTCGCCGGAGGTGGGAAAGCCGGTGTAGCCCGCCGCGGCCAACGCGGCGCGCTCGGCGGCGTTCGGCTGGTACACCGCCTGGTTGAGCGAATCCTCGTTGATGTCGCCGTTCAAGCTGCTGGTGCGGATGCGGCGGTAGTAGACGTTGCCGCTCGCGGTAAGACGGCTGGTGAAGTTATGGCGCAGTTGGAAGTTGAGAAACTCCGCCCTGTGGTGGGTCACGTCGGGCTTGGTGTAGATGCTCGCGTAGTCGCGTTCGAGGAACGTCTTTTCCAGCAGACCGTTGCCGATGAGCGCGTTATTCGCATGGGCGAGCGAAAGCGACCACGACGTATTTTCCATCTGGCGTCCGAACTTGCCGAAGATCTGGCGAACGGTGGACGGCGAGGCAGTGCGCCAGCCGTCCTCGCCGAACAGGTTGCCGGTGGCGTACCAGTGGTAGCCGGTGCCGGTGTGCGAGCCCCCGTGTTCGAACTCGCCCGCCTTGCGGCCGAACTTGCCGAAGTACGCGGTGACGGAGGAGCGCGGCGAGGTAAAGCCGTCCTTGGTCTGTACCGAAAGCGCGCCGCCCAGGGTGTTGAGGCCGAACACGGGGTTCGACCCGGGCATCAGCGCGACCTCGGAGATCGCCGCGCGGGGGATGAGGTCCCAACTGACGATGTCGCCAAAGGGCTCGTTGAGGCGCACGCCGTCCATGTAGATGGATAGGCCTTGCGGGGTGCCCAGCAGAGGCGAGGCTGTGTAGCCGCGGTAGTTGACGTCAGGCTGGTACGGATTGTTCTGAATCTCGTTGAAGTAGACGCCGTTCAAGCGCCGGTTCATGAGGTCCGACAGGTCAATCGCGCCGCTGCGTTCGATGTCCGCGGCGTTGACGGTCTGCACGGGTGCGGGTACTTCGGAGGCGGAGACCGTCGCGCCGGGCAGCGGCGTTTGCGCGATGACGTCGGCCGAGTAGCGCATGGGGTCGATCTCGAGCGTGATCTTGCCTGCGGCGGCGGCGGCGTCCACGGTAGCGGAACGGAAGCCGGGCATCGTGACGCGAACCTTGCTGGTGGGCGCACTCGGGATCTCGCACACGCCGCGGCCATCGGAACGTACCTCGACGGCGGTGCCTTCGACGCGGCAACTGGCATGGGCGATGGGCGCGCCGGAGGGATCCTGAACAATCAACTGGTCAACGGACAGGTAGAGGTACAGCAGAGCGGAGAGCGCTTGCACACTCAAATAATCCGGCCCGGGCGAATTTGTTCAGGGTATTATCGGTCCAGATATGATCAACCGGCGTGAGGTATTGGCAAGTGTTGCGGCTGCGGCGATCGCAAAGACGCGTCCGGAAGGTGTGCGCGTCGAAGACGTGCAAATCGAATTCGAGGACTTCCGGTATCGCGCCCCGTACAAGTTCGGCGGCGTGGCGGTGGATCGCGCGACGGTGTTGAACGTGCGCTGCGTGGTTCGCGACAAGGCCGGGAAGTCCGCCAAGGGCTTTGGCTCCATGCCGCTGGGCAACGTGTGGAGCTTCCCTTCCCGCACGCTGACCTACGACCAGACGCTGGGCGCGATGCGCGAACTGGCGGGGAAAATTCGCGACATTACGGCGAAATACCCGGAGTACGGCCATCCGATCGACATCAATACGGCGCTCGAACCCGCATATCTGAAGGCGGCGGGCGAGGTCACCCATCCAGCGCCGAAGCTGTGCATGCTGGTGACGGCGAGTCCGTTCGATGCGGCGATCCACGACGCGTTCGGAAAACTGCACGGGGTGAGCTGTTACGACACCTACGGCCCGTCGATGATGGCTCGCGATCTTTCGGCGTACCTGGGCAAGGACTTCGCCGGCGAATACCTGGAGCGGTATATCCTGCGCAAGCCTCGCGCGTCGGTGAACCTGTATCACTCCGTCGGCGGCGCCGATCCTCTGATGGCGGCGGACATCAAAACCAAGATCGGCGATGGACTCCCGGAGACGCTGCCTGAATGGATCCGCTTCAACGGCCTGCATCACATCAAGATCAAGCTGCAGGGCGACGATTTGAACTGGGACATTGACCGCGTGGTGTCGATCGACCGGATCGCGCAGGAAACGCGCCCGGAAGTCGCCTGGAAATACTGCGTCGATTTCAATGAAAGGTGTCCCAACGTCGAATATCTTTTGTCTTTTTTGCGGACGGTGAAAGAGAAAACGCCGCGTGGTTTTGAGCGGATTGAATACATCGAACAGCCGACCAAGCGCGATTTACGCGCAGATTCCAGCAATCTCATGCATCAGGCGGCTAAGCTTCGGCCGGTTGTGATCGATGAGTCCCTTGTAGACCTGGAATCGTTGCTGATGGCGCGCGAGCTGGGGTACACTGGCGTCGCGTTGAAGGCTTGCAAGGGGCAGTCGCAGGCGATGTTGATGGCGGCGGCCGGGCAGAAATACAAGATGTTTTTGTGCGTGCAGGATTTAACCTGTCCTGGCGCATCGCTCGTTCATTCGGCGAGCATCGCGTCGCACGTGCCGGGGGTGTCCGGTATTGAGGCGAACTCCAGACAGTATCTGCCGGCGGCGAATGCTCCCTGGGTGAAGAAATTTCCGGGCTTGTTCGTCGTCAAGGACGGCACGCTCAAGACAGCGGCTCTGACCGGGCCGGGCTTAGGTGCGGTGTGAAAGAACCATTGATTACCCAGCGGCTGTTGTTGGAGCCGTGGATCTCGCAGGACCGGTGGGAGCTGGCGGCGGATTTGAATCGGATGTGGATGCAGCCCGGCGTTCGCCAGCAGGTGTGGGACGATTTTGCGATCACCGAAGAGCGCGCGGCCGAAAAGGTACAGGAGTTTGCCGGCAGCTTCTGGACGATTTGCGAAAAGGGGCGGAAGGGCGCGCCGGCGATCGGCTTTTGCGGGATTCGCGACGGAAGCGAACTGGTGTTCGCGCTGGGGCCGGACCATTGGAAAGCGGATTTTGCCAAGGAAGCGATTGAGGCGGTGGCCATCGCCTACTGGGCATCGTTTCCGCACGAGCGGCGTTTGCTGACGGGCGCGGAGACGGACGATTCCCGCTCGATTACGGTCTTGAAGCAAGTGGGCATGGTGTTCGATCGCGAAGAGAACGGCGTCCAATACTTCGCGCTGGCGAGGCCCCGGGAACTGGCGGCTTAGCCTTCGGTTTCTTCGACGATCCGTTCCACCTGCAGGCCGTAGATCGCTCAGTTGCCACCGGGGACACTGCGATCGGTCTGAAAAAACACGCGCTGGCTGTTCGCCGAAAATACGGGTGTGACCAGCGACGGGTCGCTCGCCTTGTGTTCGGCC
>JAFDVT010000294.1 GCA_018268875.1 Acidobacteriota bacterium | reverse complement strand
CCGTGCTGACTGTTGCCGAAGACGACGGCATATTCGTTGCCTTGACCTCCGTAGTTGGAAAGCTGACATTCCGTCACCGTCGGATAGACGCACCGATCGAACGAGATGATCGAATCACCGTAGTGCGTGCCAACGACGTTGGAAAAGCTCGGGTTAGCGCACAGGCTCGCGCTGATAACGCCCAACGACGCCGCCGCGTTGATCGTCACGTCCCGGATGCCGGCGACCTTGCTGACCTGTTTGAACACCGTAACGGAAGCAGCGGTGTAGTTGTCATAAAGCGGATTTTTAAGATAGACCGTACTGCCAGAAACTGCCACGACCTCGCACCACTCGCCGGCGTTGTAGTACGAACGATGCCCGGACCAACTCGTCGTCGGATCGAGACAGAAAATGTCTCCCGGTGCGAGCGCGGGCGCCGATACAAACAGTAACGACGACGCGCCGATACTTACGTCAGCAGCGAGGTTCGGCAATGACGACAACGAACCAGAGGCGGCGAAGACGAAATTGCTGCTGAACGTGCCAGTAGTTGCGTCGATGACGGTTCCTGGCCCGTCGCCGAATAACTGCATACCACTGAAGTCAACCGATTGCGTCAACTTGTACGGTAGCGGCGCAGCCGGGAAACGTAGCTGTTTGGCGCCGTCTGCAATAGCTGCTGCAATGGCAGGACCAATGTTCGTCGTACCATCCGCGACGCCACCGTAATGCTGAATCGTCTTGACCTGTAGCGCATTGACAGCGCCTACCGATGGCACAAGTACGTCTATGTCGGTGCGCGTCAAATAGGTGACATACGGAATCGGCGGCACGACCGGAACGGCGGTCGCAAGATTCACGCCTGGCGGCGGCGTCGCGAAGTCGACGTTGATGAAGTACGGGGGACGGCCGCCGACGAACTGCTCCGTCACCTTCCACGA
Organism: Acidobacteriota bacterium; assembly: GCA_018268875.1. Lineage (GTDB taxonomy): Bacteria > Acidobacteriota > Terriglobia > Bryobacterales > Bryobacteraceae > F-183. Next base: position 1,870 of record JAFDVT010000294.1, on the reverse strand, counting down.
CCAAGCGAACCCGGTGGGTACGATGTGCGGATCGTTGTTCGCCGGTACCATCGCAGCGAGGTTGCCGTTAACGTCCAGGTTGAACGTCAGTGGTGCGGGCGACGCAACCTGCTGGCCGTCGATCACGACAACTTGCTCGGCTTCGAACAATACGGACCCGACGCGCGGCGAACCGTCCTGTCCGACATACTGGCAGTACACCGGTACCAGCAGCCAGTCGGAGTTAAGCGTCATCGCGCCTTCTCCTTGTCGGCTCGCTGCGCGGCGAGCTGTTGGCGCATCATCTCGAGGAAGCCGTCCGTGCGCGGCCGCGTGCGCAGCCAGTTGACCGCCTGGGTGAAGGCGTCGGTCTCATCGTCGTGCGGCACGCCGGGAAACGACGTGACCTCGGTGAGGAACACCTCGATCTTCGGATCGACCGTCGGGTCGGGCAGCCACAGGTTGCCTGCTTCGTGCGCGGGCTGGCACGCATAGGCGCGAGCGACCTTGCCGCCTTCAGGGTTGATTGCGATGACACCGGGGATCTCCAGGGTCAGCGTATCGATAACCGCGCTGCCGTTAGCCTTGTCCTCGATCAGCACCGCGGTGCATTCAGGGTGCAGCGCTCGCCAGGTCCGCACGAGCGAGACCGTGCCGCTGAAGCTCAAGCGTTCGCGATGCCGCTTGCGCAGGTACATGCGCGAGCCCGCGCGGCCCCAGAGCTGCAGCGCCACGTAATCCGAGGTCTTCGTGTCTTTGAACGCCGCATCGAGCGAGAGGATCGTTTCATCGAGCTGCGGCAGCTCCTTCCAGAAGTTCCACTTGTCGCGAACGAAGATCACGCCGCCGCGCGACTGCGGCCGCTGCTGCAGCTGCGCATGCGTGTGATACTCACCAATGTCGGCCTTGATCCCTTCGAGCGTGGCAGCATCGATGCGGCGCGGGTCGATGAGCTCGCCTTCGACGGTGCGCGGATCGGTCCAGCCGATGAGCGTGGGCAGCTCGCTCGTGGGCTTCTCGACGACGAGGCCGCTCATATACACTGCGCGCGTGCGCTCGTACTCCATCGGGAACACTACATGCTCCCAGCGACCTGGCTGGTTCTCCAAGCACCACCCGCTGAGGTCCTGCTGATGCAAGCGTTGCTGCACGATCACAGCCACGTCGTTCTTCGGATCGTTGAGCCGCGTGGCCATGGTGCCGCGGAAGAACTCGATGGACTGCAGACGCTCAGCATCACTGTCGGCCTGCTTGACGTTCTGCGGATCGTCGAAGATCAGGCGGTTGCCACCGAAGCCTGTGGCCGTCGAGTCAGTCGAGGTGATGGTGCGCGAGCCGCGGCGGTCGTTCTCGTAGCGCGACTTGACATCCTGGTCGCTCGTCATCATGAACCGGTCGCCCCAGACCGATTGGTATTGACCCGAGTTGATGATGCGGCGCGCGTCGACCGCATCGCGAATAGCCAGGTCGCGCGAGTACGACGCTGTGAGATACTGCAGATGCGGGAATGCGATCCACTCCCAGACAGGCCACGCCTGCGACACGATGCGCGACTTGAGATGGCGAAACGGCAGGTTGATCAGCAGGCGCTTGATATGTCCGTTGGTCACGGCCTGCAGATGTTCGCACATCGCGTGGATATGCCAGTTATCCTGGAACTTCGTGAACGGTTCGAGCACCGGCCACGCGAAGTACTGAAAGAAGGTATGGAAGTCCCGCTCAGCCAAGTCGGCCAGCTTCATGCGCTCGCGACGCAGCCGCTCCTCGAGCAGCATCAGCACCTCGAGGTGCTGCGCTCGGAGCGGCGTCATCATGCGGGCGGGCGCGACGCTCATTCGCCGCTGGCCTCTTTGGCCTTCGCGGTCGCATCGTTGAGCTCGGCCAGCTTCTG
>JAFDVT010000293.1 GCA_018268875.1 Acidobacteriota bacterium | reverse complement strand
ATCCCCAAGAGATTCCTGGTGAAGAAGCAGTTGGAACAGACCGGCCTGACGCCTGAAACGGTGGAATTCACAGAGCAGGGGTTGAAGACGCTGATTCATCACTACACGCGCGAAGCGGGCGTCCGCAATCTGGAACGCGAAGTGGGCAACGTGTGCCGCAAGATCACGCGGGCCTGGGTTCAGAACATGCCGGACAAGGAGACCAAGAAGTCGTCCGTCAAAGAAGTGAAGGCGGAAAAGACGGTGGTAACCCGCGACAAGGTCGTGGAACTGCTTGGTCCCCTGAAGTACCGCGATTTCGAAGCGGAAAAGAACAACGAAGTGGGCGTGACGGTTGGCCTGGCGTGGACCGAAGTCGGCGGGCAGATCCTGCAGACGGAAGTCACGATCATGGAAGGCCGCGGCAAACTGACGTTAACCGGCAAGCTGGGCGACGTGATGCAGGAATCGGCGCAGGCCGCGATGAGCTACATCCGCTCGCGCGCCGGCGTCCTGGGACTGCCTCGCGAGTTCAACAAGCATCTCGACATCCACGTGCACGTTCCCGAAGGCGCGATCCCCAAGGACGGTCCTTCGGCGGGCATTACGCTTGCGACCTCGATCACCAGCGCGCTGCTGAACATCCCGGTTCGTTGCGATGTCGCGATGACGGGCGAAATCACGTTGCGCGGGCGCGTGTTGCCGATCGGCGGCTTGAAGGAAAAGCTGCTGGCGGCGCATCGCCAGGGGATCAAGGAAGCGATCCTGCCCAAGGACAACGAGAAGGACCTGCCGGAGATTCCGGAAAACATCCGCAAGGACATGAAGCTGCACTTTGTGTCGTCGATGGATGAGGTTCTGAAACTGGCCCTGGAGCGCGAAGTGACGATGCAGCCTCTTGCGCCGACTTCGGCGGCGGACATCGTGGCGAGGATCGAGGAAGATCGCGCCGCGAAGGACTCGAAGGTTCACTAATCGTCAGTTGGTAGTGGGAAAAGGGCGGTTCCGCGAATTTGCGGAGCCGTCTTTTTTCATTCCGGCTATCGATATACGATCGCTTCCTGGCAGGCGCGATTTATGTCGGCAGGACAATTCCGAGCCCATCGTTCGGAAAGCTCGCGGAGCGGCTCCGCCTCCGCCGGCGACCGGTAGCTGGTCTCCAACGCCGCCTTGGAGATGAGCCGGATTAGGAACGGAACCTCCTCCTTTGGGACCAGGAGGAGCATGACTTCGGCAGCGATCTTTTGTCTCGTCGCAGGCGCTTTCTTGTCTTTCATCACGCGAATCAGTTCGGGCAAAGCGGGCGATCCGATTCGCAATATGGCCCTGGCTGCCGGATAGTCCTCAAACAGGCGCGACATAAAGAAGACTTCCACCCGGCTGGGGACGCGTACCACTTGACAGTCCAGAAGATCCGCTAACGCGGAGGCCGCTGGCACCTGCGTCTCGTCGCCCAGTTTCCGAATCCGATCGTCCCAGCCTTTGGCAGTCAGTTCTGGGCAGGACGCAACCTCGCCCAGAAGGCAAGGGCAGCACGCCAAAGCGACGGCAAGCCAGATCAATTTCAAGGCCGAATAGCCATTTCCGTCTTCGCGCGGGCGGGGACGCGGATCAGAAAGTAGCCCAGCGACGCGAACCCTGCGAGCGACAGCCATCCGCCCCAGGCGTCGAACCACGGGAACGGCGTACGCTCAGGCAGTTGCAGCGCGGCGACCGCCAGCACGATGCCGACGATCGCTTCTCCGGCGATGAGGCCGGAGGCGATCAGTGTGCCCTTCTGCTCGGCTTCCGGCGATGAGTTCCAACGGTCCGCCAGCCACTTGAAGACGCCTCCCACAAAGATCGCGGCGGAGGTTTCGAAGGGCAGGTACATTCCCACGGCGATCAGCATCGGCGCGCGGGCTCCGCATAACAGCAGTCCGATACCGAAGGCTACGCCCGCGAGCAGCAGTCCCCAGGCCATTTGACCTCCGACGATGCCCTTGGCCAGTTGCGCCATCAATGCCGCTTGCGGCGCGGGCAGCGTACGGCCGCCGATGCCTCCATTGGCGAGTTCAGCCTCGTGCAGCGCGATGATGGGTCCCATCAAAAAGAACGCCAGCAGCACCACGGCGATGATTTCCACCACTTCCATCTTCCACGGAGTTCCGCCGAGGATGTGGCCCGCCTTGAGGTCCTGAATCAGCGATCCTGATACGGAGCCCGCAACGCAAACGACCGCGGCCACGCCGAGGACTGCCGCAACGCCGGGCGCACCTTTTACGCCGAACGCCACCAACAGCAGCGCGGAGATCAGCAGGGCCGAAAGCGTGAGCCCACTCAATGGCTGATTGGAACTTCCCACCAGCCCCACGAGGTACCCGCCGATCGCCGACAGGAGGAACCCGATCACGACCATGATGCCGGCCGCGCCGATCGCCAGACTGTAGCCGCCGGTGAAGTTCGCATAGATCAGGATCGTCGGAATCAGCAGCGCGAAGATCGACAGGAACACCCAACGCGCCGGGATGTCGCCATCCCCGGTGGAGTCTCCGCTACGGAACGAAAAGGCGCCTTTCAACGATGCCGTGAGCGACTCGCGCATGCGCCACATCGTGTTCGCCGAACTCACCAGCATCGTGCCAATGGCGATGGGCCGCACAACGTTGCGCCACAGGATCGACGCCACAGCGGCAGGGGCCGGATCGCCGCCGATGCGCGAGGCCAAATCCGGGTCAAACAATTGCAGAGTCGGGATCAGGACCCACCAGGCGATGAGGCCGCCGGCAAAGTTGATGCAGGCCAGTTCCGGACCGATGATGTAGCCGACGCCGATCAGCGCGGGGGATAGCGCGGGCGAGGTCCAGGCAACGCCTCCGGTTCGCGGGGCGCTGCCGAGGCCGGGGAGCATCGACTGCGGGAACGCCCAAAAACCTTCGACGTACTCTTTGAAGACCATCACGGCGCGCGACGATTTCAGAACCTGGATCAAGCCTCCGAACGCCATCGCGCCGAAGATGGTGCGAGGCGCGTCGGCGGAACTCTCGCTGGCGCGTACGATCTCGACGCTCGCCACCGATTCGGGAAAGGGCAGGTCCGAATCGACGCATAGCGGCTTGCGCAGCAGGATGATGAAGAACACGCCGAGCAGTCCACCGACAAGCAGTACCAGCGACGCTTCCCAGTAATGGTCGCGGAGGTCCGTCCAAAGACGCTTGCCGTCCAGGTCGACGAGCAGGAAGGAGGGGATGGTGAAGATCGCGCCGGCGACCAGGGCCTCGCCGACCGAGGCCGCGGTACGCGTAATGTTCTGTTCGAGGATGCCGCCGCGGAAACGAGGCAGGCGGAACAACGCCATCGCGATGACGGCGGCGGGAATCGTCGCGGCGACGGTTTGCCCGGCGCGCATGCCGAGGTACGCGTTGGCGGCCCCGAACACAAGCGCCAGGAACAACCCCAGCGTGACGGACTTCAGCGTCAGTTCCGGCTGCTGGGGCTTCATTTCGCCGCTTCGACTTTGTCGAAGACTAGCGATTGCTCAAACTCACCCTGCGGCGTCTGGACCTTGGTGACAGCGCTCATGTTCTTGCCGCCAGGGTCCATCTTCATGGTGTTGTTCAGCGTAATCTCGGTGCCCTGATAATCGAGCTTGGT
>JAFDVT010000292.1 GCA_018268875.1 Acidobacteriota bacterium | reverse complement strand
CAGTGGCACGACAGAATCGGTTCCGCCTGCCGCCCGCACGAGGAACACAAATCGCCCGACTTGTAATCCTTCGGCTGCTTGGCGCCGCAATGGACGCAGTACACGACGTCCGACGTGTCGAGCACGACATTGCCGCCGTTGCCCCCGCCAATCGCCGGTTTCGCACCCACGGCCCATTCCATTACCTTTTGCGCCACGCCGGCATCGAGCGACGGAACCAGTTCCAGCAACGTGGCCGTGCTGCCGACGGTCTGAAACGCGTCGCGGCTGTTCACTCCAGCCTCCACCAAAGCGGCGATTTGCGCCTCTGTCAGGCCTTTCGCCTTCAGAATATTCGTTTCAAGCAGCGGGAACGAGTTCGACATGGGGAATTCTCTTCACTATATGATGCCGCGTGCGGGAATGCCCGCCGCCTTGCCCCGCCGCTCCCCTGCGTGTTCCAATAGGGGTTACTCCACACCACACGGAATCCCACCCCGGAGGATCTAAGAGGAATTGATAAAAGCGGTCCTGGCCTTGGAGGACGGAACAGTCTTCGAAGGCGCAAGCTTTGGTGCGCCTGTAGAGCGCGTTGGCGAGGTCGTTTTCAATACATCCATCACCGGATATCAGGAAATCTTCACCGATCCTTCCTATGCCGGTCAGATCATTGTTCTTACCAACCCGCAGATCGGCAACTATGGCGCCAACGCCGGTGACTGCGAATCCGGAAGGCCCTTCATCGAAGGCCTTATCGTTCGTGATTTTTCCCCCATCTCCAGTAATTGGCGAGCCGACGAAAGCGCCCAGGAATTTCTGACGCGCAACGGCATCCCGGTCGGCGGCGACATGGATACACGTTCGCTGGTGCGCCGTCTGCGCAGCCAGGGCGTGATGCGCGGCGTGCTTTCCACAGATACTTCGAATTACGAACGTCTTGTGGAAAAAGCGCGTAACGCTCCCTCGATGGCCGGGCTTGACCTTGCCTCGCGAGTGTCCACCAGCAAGCCGTATGAATGGACGCAGGCCGTGGAGCCCTGTTCGCCTTCGCAGATCGTCCATAGCGCCAAGGAGCTCGACAAGCACGTCGTCGCCTACGACTTCGGCATCAAGCGCAACATCCTGCGCCGCCTGGCGAGCATTGGCTGCCGTGTCACGGTTGTTCCATCCCAAACCAGCGCTGAGGAAGTGCTCGCGCTCAAGCCCGACGGTGTGTTTCTCAGCAACGGTCCCGGCGACCCCGAGCCTCTGGAAGCGCAGGCCGCGCAGGTTCGCAAGCTGATTGAAAAAGACGTGCCGATGTTTGGCATCTGCCTTGGCCAGCAAGTACTTGGCCTTGCCTGCGGCGGCAAGACCTTCAAGCTCAAGTTCGGCCATCGCGGCGGCAACCATCCGGTGTTGAACTACAAGACGCAACGCGTCGAAATCACCGCGCAAAATCACGGGTTCTGCGTCGATCCCGATTCGCTGCCGTCGAACGAAGTGGAACTCACGCACATCAACCTGAACGACCAGACTCTGGAAGGCTTCCGGTTGAAGAACCACCCGGTGTTCAGCGTGCAGTACCATCCCGAGGCTGCGCCCGGGCCGCACGATTCGCACTATCTGTTCGACGAATTCCGCTCTCTCCTCGATTCCACTCCGGTAAAGAAATAACTTAGGATGCCCAGAAGAAACGACATCCACCGCGTCCTGATCATCGGCTCAGGACCCATTGTCATCGGCCAGGCGTGTGAGTTCGATTACTCCGGCGCTCAGGCCTGCAAATCGCTCCGTTCCGACGGCTTTGAAGTCGTTCTGATGAACTCCAATCCGGCGACGATCATGACCGATCCGAACCTCGCCGACAAGACGTACATCGAACCGTTGACGCTTGAGTTCGCCGAAGAGGTCATCCGCAAGGAACGTCCCGACGCGTTGTTGTCCACCGTGGGCGGCCAGACCGCGCTGAATCTTTCGGTCGACCTTGCCGAAGCGGGCATTCTCGACAAGTACGGCGTGGAACTCATCGGCGCCAAGATCGACGCGATCAAGAAGGCCGAAGACCGTTTGTTGTTCAAGGACGCGATGCGTAAGATCGGCCTTGATACGCCGCGTTCGAAGCTGATCAATTCGCTCGAAGCCGGCCTCGAATTTGCCCAGAAAATCGGCTATCCGTCGATTTTGCGCCCGTCGTTCACCATGGGCGGTTCGGGTGGCGGCATCGCCTACAACAAAGAGGAACTGATCGAAATCCTCGAACTGGGCCTCGATCTGTCGCCGGTTCACGAAGTGCTGATGGAAGAAAGCGTACTCGGCTGGAAAGAGTACGAACTGGAGGTGATGCGCGACCTTGCGGACAACTGCATCATCATCTGCTCCATCGAAAATTTTGACCCGATGGGCGTCCACACGGGCGACTCCATCACCGTCGCACCCGCGCAAACATTGACCGATCGCGAATACCAGATGATGCGCGACGGCGCGCTCGCCTGTTTGCGCGAAATCGGCGTCGACACCGGCGGATCGAACGTACAGTTCGCGATCAACCCGAAGGACGGCCGCATGGTCGTCGTCGAAATGAACCCCCGCGTGTCGCGTTCGTCGGCGCTGGCGTCCAAAGCCACTGGCTTCCCGATCGCGAAGATCGCCGCGAAGCTTGCCGTCGGCTACCGTCTCGACGAAATCAAGAACGACATCACGCGCCTTACGCCAGCCTGTTTTGAGCCGACCATCGACTATGTCGTGGCCAAGATTCCGCGCTGGCAGTTCGAAAAGTTCCCCGGCGCGGAACCCGTGCTCGGCACGCAGATGAAGTCCGTCGGCGAAGTGATGGCCATTGGCCGTACCTTCAAACAGGCGCTGGGCAAAGGCCTGCGCAGCCTCGAAACCGGCAAGGCCGACTCGGCGACCAAGTACGACGAATCGTTGATCACGCAGCGTCTCACCACGCCGAATCCGGATCGCCTCAACTACATCCGTTACGCGTTCGAGCTTGGCTGGAGCGCCGAAGAAGTGCAGGAACTCACGGCCATCGACCCCTGGTTCCTGCGGCAGATTCATGAAGTGATCGCGTTCGAAAAATCGCTCGATGGCGGGTCGCTGACAACGGCCGATGAGGCGTTGCTCAAGAAGGCAAAGCGCGATGGTGTTTCCGACGCGCGGATTGCCCGGGCCTGGAATACCGATCTGCTGGCGGTCCGCGAAAAACGCAAGGAATTGGGCGTAAAGGCGGTGTTTAACCGCGTCGATACCTGTGCGGCGGAGTTCGAAAGCTTTACGCCGTATCTGTATTCGTCGTATGAGTTCGAATGCGAATCGAACCCGTCGGATCGCAAGAAAGTCATCATCCTCGGGTCGGGTCCCAACCGCATCGGGCAGGGCATTGAGTTCGATTACTGCTGCTGCCACGCCGCCTACGCGTTGAAGGAGTTTGATCATGAGTCGATCATGGTCAACTGCAATCCGGAAACGGTTTCGACCGATTACGACACCAGCGACCGGTTGTACTTCGAGCCGCTGACTCTCGAAGAAGTTCTCAACATCGTCGATACCGAAAAACCCGATGGTGTGATCGTGCAGTTCGGCGGGCAGACCCCGTTGAACCTTGCTCTGCCGTTGAAACGCGCGGGCGTGCCGATCATCGGTACGGACCCCGAAAACATTGACCTTGCGGAAGATCGCAAGCGCTTCGGCAAGCTTCTCGACGACCTGCAGATCCCGTCGCCCGCCAACGGCACGGCAACCAGCGCCGACGAAGCCTGCGCCGTCGCCCGCACGATTGGTTTCCCGGTTCTGGTGCGGCCTTCGTATGTGCTCGGCGGACGCGCCATGGCGATCGTGTACGACGAGGACATGGTTCGCAAGTACATGCAGGAAGCCGTGATCTTCTCGCAGGACCGCCCGGTGTTGATCGACAGCTTCCTGGAAGACGCGACGGAAGTGGACGTCGATTGCCTCTGCGACGGCGAGAATGTTCTGATCAGCGGCATCATGGAACACATTGAGGAAGCCGGCATCCATAGCGGCGATTCGTCGTGTGTCCTGCCTCCGACGTCGCTGGCGCCGCAAGTTGTCGAGACCATCACCACGTACACGCGGAAGCTCGCGTTGGCGTTGAAGGTGATCGGCCTGATGAACGTGCAGTACGCCGTCAAGAACGGTGTCGTGTACGTTTTGGAAGTGAATCCGCGAGCGTCGCGGACGGTGCCCTATGTGTCGAAAGCCACCGGTGTGCCGCTCCCCAAAATCGCGGTCGGCCTCATGCTCGGCAAGAAATTGACCGACCTGAAGCATCTG
>JAFDVT010000291.1 GCA_018268875.1 Acidobacteriota bacterium | reverse complement strand
CGAACCGAAGTTCTACGACTTCAACAACCGCATGAACTGGTTTCTGCAAGTGATCGGGCGGCGCAATCCCGGCGTAACCGCGGGCGAGTTCGCGCAACGCCTGGACACCGTGTTCCCGTCCACCTGGCAGGTGACGCCGAGCAAGCCCGAGTGGACGCCGCACATCCGCATCGACGACGGTTCGCAAGGCCTTAGCGATCTGCGGCGGCGGTTCAAACAGCCGATGTACGTGCTGTTCGGCCTGGCGGGTATCATGCTGCTGATCGCTTGCGCGAACATCGCGAACCTGATGCTTGCCCGTGCGGATTCACGCCGCAAGGAAGCGGCCGTTCGTTTGTCTTTGGGATGCAGCCAAAGCCGTCTGCTACGCCAATTCCTGACGGAGAGCGCGATCCTGGCCGCCCTGGGCGGACTGTTGAGCGTCGTGTTCGCTTTGCTCACCGCGCGCGGCTTGCTGACCGTCACTCCATCCCGCGACCCTTTGGTGCTGGACATCGGCATCGACTGGCAGCTACTGCTGTTCACAATGGCGGCCACCGTATTGACCACCGCGATCTTCGGCATCTTCCCGGCATTTCGCGCTACGCGGGTCGATACCTCGCCCGCGTTGAAAGAAGGAGGCGGCAGCGCCGGAGGCGTGGGGCATTCCTGGTGGACGCCCGGCAAGGTGCTCGTCGTGGCGCAGGTGGCGTTCGCGCTTCTACTGGCCGCTTCGGCGGCTCTGTTCACGCGCAACCTGCAACGAATCATCAATACCGACGCCGGTTTCGAACGCGGCAACATGATCGTGTTCGACATCAAGCCCGGCCAGACAGGATACAAGGAACAGACGTTGCGCAATTTCTATCAGGAAGTGGAACGCCGCCTGAATGAGGTGCAAGGCGTCGAGTCCGCGTCGCTCGCCCAGGTGCGTCCGATGAACGTCGGTGGCTGGTGGGAACAGGTGCAGATGTTCGGCCAAAACGGAGCCAAAGGGTTCGACACAGCCGCCAACCAGATCACGCCTGGCTACTTTCGTACCTTTGGCGTAAAGCTGATCGCTGGCCGCGAGTTCCGTCCCGCGGAGCAGACCAGGAACGCCGCCGTATGCATCATTAGCGAGGACCTGGCGCATCAGCTTGGGCCCGGAACCACGGTTCTTGGCAAGAGCATTTCGTTCAGCGGAAGCAACAAGCCGCTGGAGGTGATCGGCATTGCGGCCAACGTCAATTATTCGGACCTGAAGCGGCGTCCCAATGTTGTTTACGTGCCGTTCAGCATGGAAGCGGAGTCCGCCACGGTTGTGCTTCGGACGTCCGCGCCGCCGCACGTCGCACTGCCGTTCGTACGCGAGGCGGTACGCAAGATCGACTCGAATCTGCCGCTGGTCGACACGTACACGATGGAAGAACTCGTCAACAACGGCTTGCGTAGCGAACGCATGTTCGCGTACCTGTGCGGGTCCTTCGGCGTATTGGCGGTGATCCTGGCGTCCATCGGGTTGTATGGCGTGGTTTCGTACGCGGTGTCGCGGCGCAGAAACGAGATCGGGATTCGAATGGCGTTGGGCGCAACGCGTCCGGCGGTTGTGAAACTGGTGCTGCGCGACGGGCTCATCCTGACAACGCTCGGCGTTCTGTTGGGCGCGCCGGCCGTTTATTATGGATCGCAGTTCGCGGAGAAGGCGCTCTACGACATGAAGGCGCTGGACCCCACGGCGCTTGTGATGGCGGCGTTGACGTTGCTTGCGGCGGCGTTCCTCGCGGCGCTGTTGCCATCGCTGCGTGCCGCGGCCACCGACCCCGTGAACGCGCTGCGGCAGGAATAACAAGGCGCTTCGATATAATCGGCCTCGCCGATGAAGCTTTCGTTCCTTGTTTTATTGATGGCCGGTATTGGCGCGTTCGCACAGAACGCTACAGAAGCCGGCCGTTTCACCGTCGAACATCCCACGCTGCTGAACCTCGGGTTTGAATGGTCCATCAAAGGCGACGCGAACCGCAATGCTCGCGTCACGGTGCAATACCGGCCAACTGGCGCAACCGAGTGGAAGACCGCGCTGCCATTGGTTCGCATTGGCGGCGAACACATTTTTCGCACTCGTGAAAACCTGGACTACACGGTTCCCGACGGCTTTGCCGGCAGCATCCTGAACCTGCAGCCCGATACCGAATACGAGTGCCGTTTGCAGATGTCCGACCCCGACGGCATTGCCGGCACCCCGGCGTTGCAAACGGTGAAGGTCCGCACGCGCGGCGAACCGATGCCGTCCACAAAGGGACGTACGCTGCATCTGTATTCGCCGGACTATCAGGGCGCCAAGTTGGAACCCAATTTCACCAGCCTCATGCAGGCGTATTACGGCGCGGGACTTGGCGATTGGAGCGTGGTGTGGGAACGGCGCGTCAAGCCCGGCGACACGATCCTGGTGCACGCGGGGCTCTATCGTCCCGAAAAACAGAATTACGTCGACCCGATGATGACGCCTTTTGACGGCACCATCACGCTCACCGGCAAGGGCACGAAAGACCTCCCCATCACGATCAAAGCGGCGGGCGATGGCGAGCCGATCTTCGACGGCGGAGGCAGCGGACGCCTGTTCGATGTGATGGCCACGCATCATCACATCTTCGACGGCATCACGTTCCGCAACACCGATGTGGCGATGTTCGCGGGTGCGAAAGAGGTTCTGGGAGCCGTCGCGTTAACCGTGAAGAACTGCCGTTTTGAAGGCGTGGGCTTTGGCGTGTGGACCGAATACGCCGGTTCCAGCGACTTTTATATCGCCGACAATCTGTTCCTCGGTCGCGACGATCGCTTCCGGCTTGTAGGCTGGACAGGTCCTTTGTGGGCGAGCGCGGGTCCGTATGGGTCGCACTTGTTGAACAGCTATTACGCCGTAAAAGTATACGGCCCGGGGCATGTCATCGCGCACAACGCGATTGCGTACTTTCACGATGCGATCGGCATTTCGACGTACGGCACGCCGCCTTCGGACCCCGATCAACGCGCGTCGTCCATCGACATTTACAACAACGACATGCACATGCTGGGCGACGATTTTGTGGAGACCGACGGCGGCGTTCATAACATCCGCGTCTTCAATAACCGGGGCGTAAACGCGGCGCACGGCGGATACAGTTCGCAGCCTGTTTTCGGGGGTCCCGTGTACTTTATCCGCAACATCCTGTATCACCAGCCGACCGGCGTTGCGTTCAAGTTTTCGGCAAAGCCCGCGGGCCTGTTCGTGTACCACAACACGCTGATCGGAGAACAGACGGTGCGCGATCCTTCGTCGAACATGCACTATGCGAACAACCTGTTCCTCGGCCGCGATACGCCGGACCGCGGCATCATGACCTGGGCCAATATGAACAACGTCTACAGCAGCGACTACAACGGGTACAGGCCGAACAAGGGCGTGGAAAAACAGTACACGTGGATTGTGCCGCCGGACTATGAAAAGGCGCAAACGTTCGCGACCCTCGACGCGTTCCGCAAAGCGACGGGGCAGGAGACGCATGGCATCGAGGTG
>JAFDVT010000290.1 GCA_018268875.1 Acidobacteriota bacterium | reverse complement strand
GTGCGTTCAAAGATGTCGAGAACCTCGCGATTGCCGCGGTCGCCGATGGCGTGAATGCAAAGCTGAAAGCCATTGTTGATCGCCCATTCCGCGGTCTTCTCCATGTTCGCGATCGACTCAGTGTTCATACCGGAACGGCTGGGCAGGTCGGCATACGGTTCCAGCAGCCAGGCTCCACGTGGACCTAACGCGCCGTCGGCCGCGCGCTTGATCGCTCGCACGGTGAGGTGACCGTTGCCCGCGCCGATCCAGCGATACTTGGCGCCGTCGACCTCCAGATCCTCGACCGGCATGTTCAACATCATCCAAAGCCGAAGAGGAAGTTCGCCGGATTCGGCCAGTTTCTTGACGAACGACACGGTGCGGAAGCTGGAACCCGCGTCCTGGAACGACGTGATGCCTTTCTGCAAACACTCCCGCGCGGCGAGGTTCACCTCAAGCTTGTCGTCGGCCTCTACCTCCGCCGGCGTGCGCTTGGCGAGGTACTCGCTATACGCGCGGCGGGTCAGGCCCTGGGCGCGTTCGTTCAAAAGACCCGTGGCATTTCCGTTGGAATCGCGAAGAATTTCGCCGCCTTCGGGGTCCTTGGTGTCCTTGTTGATGCCGGCCATTTCGAGCGCCTTGGCGTTCACCATCGTGGCGTGGCCGGAGGCGTGCGCGAGGATCACCGGGTTGTTGGGCGACGCCTTCGACAAGTCGTCGTGCGTTGGGAAGCCCTGCACATTGGGCACCGGCGGGGCGTCCCATTTGGACTGGTGAAAGCCGCGGCCGACAATCCACTGGCCAGGGCGCGCTTCCTTGGCGGCCGCTCCCACCATGGCGACGATTTCGTTCCAGTTTTTGGCGTTGCGCAGGTTGAGCGAACGTTTGAACGCGCCCAGGCCGGTGAAGTGCCCGTGTCCTTCGATGAAGCCAGGAATGGCCAGCGCGCCATTCAGGTCAAGAATCGTGGTGTTGGGACCTTTGTGTTTCCGGACGACATCGGCGCGCGTACCAAGCGCGACGATCCTGCCGTCTCGCACCGCCACCGCCTGCACCACGGCGGGCCCCGATCGTTCCACCGTGACGAACTTGCCGTTGTCGAGGATCAGGTCCGCGGTTTGCGCCAGCAGGAACGATTGCGCCAGTAGTAACGCTGGAAAAAAGTGCGGCAGGGGCGCGAAACGCATCCCGATATTGTAGCGACGGGGATTACGAGACGTTGCCGCCTACGCCGGCGGCCGCTGCGCGGGCTTGTGGATGTTGCGGTTGCTGTTCCGCGGGACTCAGCAATTCCACCAAACGCTGGACGTCGTGCTGTAGCGTATCGATGCGCGAGGACAGGTCGGCAAGCGACGGTTCCGGCGTGGCCTCGTCCTTCAGGTGCCGCAGCATGGCGGTTCGCGCGAAGTCGCTGAGATTGCGCGCGCCCTGATGGGGATGCAGAGCCTTGAGGATCTCGTATTCGCGGTCCGAGATTCGAAAACTGATCATTCTGCTTTTGGGGTTTGCCGCGGACATGCGTTTCTCCGATTAATTCTGCGAAATTCCATCGCATTTTTACAATTTCCCCGAATAACGCCGGAGTTAGTTTATTCTGCTCCCGTTTGTAAGACAAAGCAATACCTACATTCGCGATTCTGCGGCCCCCCGCAAACGAGGGCAGCGGCGAAGGCCCTAAGACCGTGCGGCGCGGGTCCAGAACCAGTAAAACGGGATGCCCAAGGCCATCAGCGCGACGCCTGTCAAAGCTTGCGTAGGTGTTGCAAGAAAAGTATTTACGATGAGCCAGGCGGTGACCAGAAGGAACAGAACCGGCACTACGGGATAGCCCCAGGCGCGGTAAGGACGTTCCTGGTTGGGAAGTGTTCTGCGGAAGATAAACAGTGATGCTGTTGTGAGTCCGTAAAACAACCAGGAGGCGAAAATTACGGAATCTGTTAATGCGTCATAAGTGCCCGAAGCGGCCACCACGGAGGCCCACGCGGCTTGCGCAAGAATCGCTTTTACGGGCACTCGCGAACGTTCGGAAACCTGGGCCAACGGTTTGAAGAAAAGCCCTTCCTTGGCCATCGCATACGGGATTCGCGAATTGGCGAGCACCGAGGCATGCAGCGCGCCGAACGAGGAAATCAACAGCGCGATCGACATCACTAAAGTGGCAGTCGGACCAAGAAAGCGCTTGATCACTTCGGCGGCGACCGACGACGTGGCGGAAACATTTGCGATTTCCGTAGGCGTAAGGACGTAATAATAGGCGGCGTTCGCCAGGACATAGAGAGTTCCGACCACCACCATCCCGCCCAGGAACGCCCGCGGAATGTTGCGCTGGGGATTCTTGACCTCGCCGGCCAGTGGCGCGACGTTGTTCCAGCCGTCGTAGGCCCAAAGCGCTCCCAACATCGCGGCGCCGAGGCCGGCGATTCCACCTCGCGCGCTGGCCGCTACGCCTTCGCAAGCGCCGCCCACGTTGCTCATCGCGAGGTGCGCCCAGTCGCCGCGTGCGAACAGAATGCAACCTCCGGCGACGGCCAATACGGTCGCAATCTTCAAGACCGTGAGCAGGCTGGCCGTGTAACCGCCGACCGTTACCGCGGCGCAATTGATGAGCGCGACAAGCCAGATGGCAAACAGCGCGACCAGGGTGAGCGTACCGATTTCAAAGGTGTGCCCGAGGAGGTCGCCTCGCCAAAAGACCTGTTGCAGCGTACCTCCCATCGCGTCGTTCAAGAAGATGGCGAAGCCGACTGCCAGAGCCGCTTGCGAACCCGCTTTGGCGATCGCGAAAAAGGTCCATCCATAAATGAAGCTCACCGGACGGCCGTAGGCGCGGCGCAGGAAGACATAGTCGCCACCGGCTTCCGGCATCATGGCGGCGATTTCCGAGTACGCCAGCGCGCCGGCCATCGAAAGCAGGCCCGCGAAAATCCATACGAACAGCACGGTTTGCGCGTCGCCGACGTTGCACGTCATCACCCGGGACTTCAGGAACACGCCCGTGCCAATCATGTTGGCGATGTTGACCGAGATCGCGGCCGTGAGGCCGAGACCTCGCACCAGCGACGGATTCTGCGACTGCGGCTGCATGTGTGTCAGATCAGCTTAGCAGGCGCTTCAATTCGAGCTTGGCAAGGGATTCCAGGTGGACTTCATCGGGCCCGTCGGCGAGGCGTAGCGTTCGCGAATTGGCCCACGCGGAGGCAAGGTCGAAGTCCGCGCAAACGCCGGCGGCGCCGTGGGCCTGCACCGCGCGATCGAGGACAGCGAGCGCCATGTTGGGCACCACCACTTTGATCATCGCGATCTCGCCTCGCGCGGCCTTGTTGCCCACCGTATCCATCAGGTAGGCGGCCTTGAACACCAGCAGACGCGCCTGTTCGATCTCGATGCGGCTCTTCGCGATGTCCTGCCGGATCGACCCCATTTCCGACAGTTTTTTGCCAAATGCGACGCGCTGTTCGACGCGCTTGCACATCGCTTCGAGTGCCCGCTCGGCGACCCCGATCAGCCTCATGCAGTGGTGGATGCGGCCCGGCCCCAAGCGGCCTTGCGCGATCTCAAATCCTCGCCCTTCGCCCAGGATCATGTTGGACGCCGGCACGCGAACGTCGGTGTAGGAAACCTCGGCGTGGCCGTGCGGCGCGTGGTCGTAACCATACACGGTCAGCATCCGGTCGATCTTGACGCCCGGCGCGTCGAACGGAATCAGGATCATGGATTGCTGCTTGTGTTTGGCCGCCGAAGGGTCGGTTTTGCCCATGAAAATGGCGATTTTGCAACGCGGGTCGCCCGCGCCCGTGCTCCACCATTTGCGGCCGTTGATGATGTAGGAATCGCCGTCGCGCACGATGCTGGCTTCGATGTTGGTGGCGTCCGACGAGGCGACCGCCGGCTCGGTCATCGCAAAGCAGGAACGGATTTCGCCGTTCAGCAGCGGCGTCAACCATTGGTCCTTCTGGGCTTGGGTGCCGTACCGTTCCAGGACCTCCATGTTGCCGGTGTCTGGCGCGGAACAATTGAAGACTTCCGGCGCCCATTGCACGCGGCCCATGATCTCGCACAGCGGCGCGTATTCGAGGTTCGAAAGGTGCAGGAACAGGTTCCAGAGGCCGGCGGCGCGCGCCCGGACCTTCAGTTCCTCGACGATGGGCAGCACTTTCCAGCGTTCGCCTTGCTGGCACTGCTGTTCGAACACGGCCTCGTTCGGGTACACATGTTCGGTCATAAAGGCCAGCAACTGCGTGCGCAGTTCCTGGACCTTGGGCGAAAAGTCGAAGTTCATCATCTTCCTGTAAATTCCGGCGGGCGTTTTTCGAAAAAGTGCGCCAATCCTTCGCGAAAGTCTTCCGATTCGAAGGCCAGGCGCATTTCGGCTTCGGACATTTCGAGCGATTGGTCGAGCGTCTGGTACATGCCGTTGTACATCTGCCGTTTCAGCACGGCCATCGAGCGAGGCGAGACGTTGTTCGCCAGGTCCCGCGCGTAGGTTTGCACGCGTTCCAGGAACCCTTCGTCGGGGTACACGGCGTTGACCAACCCCATGCGCAGTGCCTCGTCGGCGTCGATCAGCCTCGCCGACAGCATCAGGTCCATGGCGTTCGCGGCGCCGATCAGGCGAGGCAGGATCCAGGCGATGCCGTATTCGGCGATCAGTCCGCGGCGGGAAAAAGCCGTCGAAAATCGGGCCGTTTGCGAGGCATATCGCAAATCGCAATAAAGAGGGTAGATGAAGCCGAGTCCGGCGGCCGCGCCGTTCACTGCCGCGATCACGGGTTTGGTGAGGGAAGGGAAGTAAGAATGCGCGCGTTGGAACCCGGCGGGGATCCCGGGACGCTGCTCGTAATCCGGATACGGCTCAGGCTTCTTGTCGATCACGTCGCTCAGCAGGGCCAGGTCGGCGCCCGCGCAAAAGCCTTTGCCGGCGCCCGTGAGGATGATGACGCGAACCTCCGGGTCGGCATCCGCGGCAAAGGCGGCCTGCCTCATTTCGCGGCCCATCACCGGAGTCCAGGCGTTCAGCTTCGAGGGACGGTTCAGCGTGATGGTGGCGACACGCTCGGAAACCTCGTAGGCGATTTCGGTGTACATGGGAAGCCGCCAGTATACCCCGCCGCGTTACGAACCGGTGCGCAACGCGTAGCCGGTGGCCAGGGCGCGCGCCCAATCGCCGCGTTCTCCCGCTGTGGCGATCTCGGACGCTGCGTCCCACTCATATTCGATGGCGTGGAACTGCACCTCCCAGTTGTGGTCGGAGGTTCCGCTACGTGTAACCACAGCGAAGCGCGCATGCGGACTGCCTGTTTCCATATAGTGCAAAGCCGTCGATGTCGCGTCATAGGCCGGCAGACCGACCGCGCCGGGATTGATCAGCAACCGTCCGTCGAGAGACATCAACCTGGGAATATGAGTGTGCCCGTGCAGCACCACCGACACATCCTCCGGCACGCCGAGCAAGCGCGTGCGGATCTCGTCTGTTGTGGCAAGGCGCACGTCGCCGGTTTCCGGCATCACGGTCTCAAGCAGGTACGCCGAATCCTTCCGAGGCGTCGCGTGGCAAAGGTAAATGTTGCCGATGCGCGCCTCGACGGGCATCGCCCGCAGCCAGTTCAGATGCGCTTCCGTCAGTTGACCGAACGCGGCCTGATCCGAAGGCCCCATTTCGTCCACCGGGCGATCGATCAACTGGCGGTCATGATTGCCGCGAACCGTCAGGAAGTCTTCGGCAATCAGCAGGTCGGCAGTTTCGGCGGCTTGCAGCGGGCCGGACAAACAGTCGCCGAGGTTCACGATACGGTCGCAGGACAGCGTCTTCAGTTTGGCCAGTACCGCCCGCAGCGCAAGCAGGTTGCCGTGGACATCGGCGATGACTCCGATTCTCATTCGGCTGGCCCCGCGATGGCTTCGATGGCCGCGTCTTCGCGTTGGATTTCACGAACGATGGCCTTGATGTTTTCGCGCGTCAGCGCCGCTTGCGCCGCGCCGGCCAGTTCGCCGCCGGCGATGTGGACGTTGACGTCGGCGTTCGACAGTTGCACGCCTTCGGCCGGGAACCGGGTCAGGACCCGCCGGTTGATTTCGCGGCCGACACTGAAGTTCCTGCCGGGAATGGTCTTGATGCGTGCGCGCAATCCAACGGCGCTTTCGCGAATTTTGTCGACGCCGTGGATTTCCACCGGAGCGAGCAGAATGGCCTTGTATTCGGGCTCTTCGCGCATCTCATCGACAATCCTGGTGAGAACTTCAAACGCCTTTTTGGGGTCGGCCGAGGTGGAGATGTTGTACTCGAGCACGTAGAACGCGTACTGCCGGGAAAAGTTGGCGATCGAGGAAATAGAACCGTTCGGAAAGATATGCAGCGCGCCGTTTTCCGCGCGAATGACAGTAGTTCGCAAATTGACCTCCTCCACCGCGCCGGCGACGTTGTTGATCATCACCGAATCGTTGATGCGGATCTGATTTTCGATCAGCAGGAACAGTCCCGCAATGACGTCTTTGATGATCGTCTGCGAACCGAAGCCGACAGCCAAGCCCACCACGCCCGCGCCGGTGAGGATGGGGCTGATGTCGATGTGCAGCTTGTTGAGGCAGGCCAACACCGCGCTCGTCCAAATGAACAGGCGCACCGAGCGCTCGAGCACGCTTTCGATGGTCTTGACGTTGCGTTCGGTATCGAAAGCGGTGCTGTCGCCGCGCTTGTTCATGCGTTCGATGATGATGTCTTTCACCTTCTTGAACAGAAGGCGGACCACCAGGCTGGCGACGGCCGCGAAGAACAGAATCAGAGCGATGTCCGGACCTTCGTCGATGAGCGCCTGTACGATTTTCGGAAGTTTGAACATCCTGTACTTAGTATCCCTAAACCCGCTATATTCAATGAAGATGGCATCGAATCAAGCCTCCCCGGCAGGAGCCGCCGCTTCATCATCCGCAGTAACGGTTTCGCGGCCGCAGCCGGAAGATGTGCCGGTCAGCAAGTGGCTGCCGCCCGTGCTGCTTGCCTGGTTCATCCCAGGTTCCGGTCATTTCCTGTTGAAACGCCACGCGCGCGGCGGGCTGATCGCCTTGGCCGTGGTTGCCATGTTCCTCTTTGGGATCATGATGCAGGGCGCGACGTTTCAAAAAGCGTACTTCGACATGAAGGAAATGAACCCGCCGCCCGACCTGTTGACGCGGGTCATCAATACCGGCGGTTTTGTGGGTAACCTTGCCACCGGAGTGTTGTACATGATGACGGCGTGGTTCGGCTACGATCAGGCCGACGTCGCCGGTCACGTACACGATTACGGCACCAAGTTCCTGGTCGCCGCGGGCCTGTTGAACATCCTGGCCATGGTAGACGTATTTGAAATCGCGACGCGGCGGAAGGACTAACGCGGGATGCCAAAGATGAATCTGACGCACTTTGAGGCGTCCATCCTGTTTGCTCTGCTTACCTCGATCGTCCTGGGTATCGTCTCCCGGCGTACCGACCGCGAACGCCTGATGTACGGCCTGTATGTGTTCGGCTGCTTCGTGTTCGCGATGTTCGCGTTGAGCTGGCTGATGTACCTCGGCCACGGGTAACCCACGTTGTGAAAATCGCAATTCTTGGGGCGGGGAACATGGGCGCGGCGCTGCTCGGTGGCCTGCTCAAGGCCGGGCATGCGGCGGACCGCATCGTCTGCACCACCAGCAGCGAGGAGCGCGCGCAACTTCTGCGCGAACGCCACCCCGGAGTCGCGGTACTGCCCAAGGGAAATTGCGAAGCCGTGCGCGGCGCCGACCTCATTGTGCTGGGCGTCAAGCCGTACGCCGTTCCCAAACTCGTCGACGAAATCGCGCAGGAACTGGTGGAATCGCAGGTCCTGATTTCACTCGCCGCCGCCTTGCCGATGCAGGTGATCGAGCGGCGCGTCAACGGATTGCCTCTGCCTGTGTTCCGCGCGATGCCCAACATTCCCGTGCTGGTCGAGGAAGGCGCGATCGCACTGTGCGCCAACGCGTTCGCCACCCCGGTTCACCGCGAAATGGTCGAGGCGCTCTTCCGGGCCGTAGGCGTCGTCGTGTTCGTCGAAGAGGACATGATGGACGCGGTGACGGCGCTGTCCGGCAGCGGGCCTGCCTATGTCTACATGGTGATCGAAGCGTTCATCGCCGGTGGACTCAAAATGGGGCTGTCGCGCGAGATTGCCACCAAGCTTGCCGAACAGACGGTGCTGGGCGCGGCCAAGCACGTGCGGCAATCGGGAGCCCATCCCGCGATCCTGCGCGACGAGGTCATTACGCCCGGCGGTACCACCATCGTCGCCATCCACGAATTGGAACGCCACGGCCTGCGTTCGATGCTGATTTCGGCCATCGAAACCGCCACCAAACACGCTCGCGACCGTTCCGCCGCTTTCGTCCAGAAGCTTGAGTCCTAACGACTTGCCGGATTGCTAAACTGGTGGAAGTGCCGCAACGCATCTGCCTGCTCGGCTCCACGGGCTCGATCGGAACTTCAACGCTCGACGTGGTCCGCAACCGTCCCGACCTGTTTTCGATTGCCTCGCTCGTCGCCGGGGTCAACATCGACCTGCTCGCCGCGCAAATCGTGGAATTCCGCCCCGGCCGGGCGGTGATCGCCAACGAAGCCGACCTCCCGAAACTCACCGCCAAGCTCGCCGAACTCGGCTTGAACCGTTCGGACTGGCCGGATCTTTCCGCCGGCGCTGAGGCTCGTGTCTCGGCCGCCACCTGTAACGAAGCTGACTTTGTGATGTCGGCGATCGTCGGCGTCGCGGGACTCGAGGCCACCTACCGCGCCGTGTGCCAAGGCAAGCGCATCGGCCTCGCGAACAAAGAGGTACTCGTGGCGGGCGGGGAACTGGTGACCGCGGCCGCTCGCGAACACGGCTGCGAAATGATCCCGGTGGATAGCGAACACAACGGCGCGCATGAATGCCTCCGCGCAGGCCGCCGCAACGAGGTTCTGCGCCTGATCCTGACGGCGTCGGGAGGTCCGTTTCGCGAAACCCCCGCCTCGGAATTTGAAAACATCACGCCCGCCCAAGCCTTGAAGCATCCCACCTGGGTGATGGGCCAGCGCATCACGATCGACTCCGCGACCCTCATGAAGAAGGGCTTTGAAGTGATCGAAGCCTGTTGGCTGTTCGACTTCCGGCCGAATGAGGTGGATGTGGTGGTTCATCCTCAGTCGACCGTTCATGCCATGGTGGAGTTCAACGACGGCAGCATCATCACGCAGGTCTGCGCCACCGACATGCGGATGCCGATCCAGTACGCCCTGACGTACCCGGAGCGCCTCGAAGCGCCGGTCCCCCGCTATGGCTGGACCGAACCTCGCACCTGGCAGTTCTATCCGCCGGATCCGGGCAAGTTCCGCCTGCTGCAGCTTTCCTACGACGCGCTCAATGCCGGCGGGTCGGCTACTTGTACGCTGAATGCGGCCGATGAGATAGCGGTGGAAGCGTTCCTGCGCGGGGAAATCTCGTTCGCGTCGATCGCGGCGGTGGTGGAAGACACGCTGCAAGCGGTTCCCGTGCGTCAGATGAAGTCAGTGGAACAGATTTTGGACGTGGACCGTCAATCAAGAGACAGAGCTCGCGAATATGCCGTGAAACGTCAAAGGAACCTGATGCATGTTTAGTGAGTTTTTCGCCAGCGTATGGTGGATGCTGATCCTGATCGGCGTCATGATCATCATTCATGAGCTTGGGCACTATTGGGCGGCGCGCTTCTTTGACGTGAAGGTGGACGCCTTCAGCTTCGGCTTCGGTCCGCGGCTATTCGGGTTCAAAGTCGGCGAAACGGACTTCCGGTTTT
>JAFDVT010000028.1 GCA_018268875.1 Acidobacteriota bacterium | reverse complement strand
TCGGACATGCGCTTGGTGAGCGTGGTGACCAGTACGCGTTCGTTGCGTTCGATGCGCTTGCGGATTTCGCCCAGCAGATCGTCCACCTGGCCCTTGATCGGGCGGATGTCGACAAGGGGGTCAACGAGGCCCGTGGGACGGATGATCTGTTCGACGATTTCGCCGCTGGACTTGGTGAGTTCGTACGGGCCGGGCGTGGCCGAAACGTAGATCACCTGGTTGACGCGGTTTTCAAATTCTTCGAAGGTGAGAGGCCGATTGTCGAGCGCGCTGGGCAGGCGGAAACCGAACTCGACGAGGTTCACTTTGCGGCTGCGGTCGCCGTGGTACATGCCGCCGATCTGCGGCGTGGTGACGTGCGATTCGTCGATAAACAGCAGCGAATCGTGGGGTAAATAATCGAGCAGGGTCGGCGGGGCCTCGCCGGGCAAGCGTCCGGAAAAATGCCGCGAATAGTTTTCGATGCCGTGGCAGTAGCCGATCTGGCGGATCATTTCAAGGTCGAAGTTGGTGCGCTGATGGATGCGCTGGGCCTCGATGAGCTTGCCGCGTTCTTCAAGTTGCGGACGCCACCATTCGAGCTCGGCCTCGATCGTCGCGAGCGCGCTTTTGCGCTGGTCGCCGCTCATGACGTAGTGCGTTTTAGGGTAGATGGGCAGGCGCAGGTAGGTCTGGCGAACCTGTCCGGTGAGCGGGTCCACCTGGCTTAACGATTCGATCTCGTCGCCCCACAATTCGATGCGGTAGGCGTAGTCGTCATAGGTCGGATAGACCTCGATGACGTCGCCCATGACGCGGAAGGCGCCGCGCGTGAACTGGGCGTCGTTACGGGCATAAAGGATTTCGACGAGCTTTTGCAGGATCTCTTTTCGCTCGATTTTCTGGCCTTTTTCGAGCATGAGCAACATGCCGTAGTAGGCTTCCGGCGAACCGAGACCGTAGATGCAACTGACGCTGGCAACGATGATGCAATCGCGGCGTTCGAACAAGGATCGCGTGGCGGACAGACGCAGCTTGTCCAGATCGTCGTTGATCGTTGATTCCTTTTCGATGTAGACGTCGGACGACGGAATGTAGGCTTCCGGCTGATAGTAATCGTAGTAGGAAACGAAATATTCGACGGCGTTGTGCGGAAAGAAGTTCTTGAATTCCTGGAACAACTGGGCGGCGAGCGTCTTGTTGTGGGCAAGGATCAGAGCCGGGCGCTGCAGCTTTTCGATCACCTTCGCCATGGTGAAGGTTTTGCCGGAACCGGTTACGCCGAGCAGGACCTGATGGCGTTCGCCGTCCTCGATGCCCTGCACAAGCTGTTCGATGGCAGGCCCCTGATCGCCTCGCGGCTTATAGTCGATCCCAAGCTGATAAGGAGGCATTCCACCCAATGGTAACGGGAATTGCGTTGCTTTCCCGCGCAAGGCACCGCATAATCAAACCAGTGCCACTCCGTGCGCAACCGCGATTCTGGACGTGCCTCGCGCTTCTTGCGATGGCGCTGGTCCTTGGCTGCGTGGGCGATGCGCATTGCGCCGGGCAGGACGCTTGCGAAGATGAATGCCTGGCCTGCGTCGCCGCTGTTCCCGCCTTGATGCTCGCGCCGCAGACGACGCTTGCGAGGCTCGAAAGCGCCGCGCCCGCACGGATTGCCGATGCCGCCTACGCGGACTCGCAAGTGCTCACTCCGCCTCCCCGCTCCTAGACGTTTTCCGTCGAATCCCCTTTAATTTTTGGCAGTTCCGTCGATTTGTACCGGCGCTGTAGGAGCGCGCGTATTCATGAAGAAAATACTGTTGGCCATGGCTGTCGCCGTGGTTCTGGGCGGTTCGGCCGCGCTTGTCTATGTGCGGCGGCAGCCACCTCCGTCTCCGTCTTTGGAGGCCAAGTCCAATGCCGCGCATGAGGAAGACGCACATGCGGGCGAGATTGAGTTGACCGCGGACGCGATTGCTCGCGCCGGTGTTCGCTGGGAACCCGCGCAGGCGTCGAACTTTGAACAGGGCATCGAAGCAAACGCGACCGTGGCTGCAGATCCGTCAGCGGTTCACCACGTGCGGCTTGCGGGTCGCGGCAAGGTGAGCCGTCTGCTGGTTCGCCTGGGCGATACGGTTCGCGCCGGCGATCCGCTACTGGTGTACGAAAACCACGACATCGTGACGCTGCAGAACGATTTGAGCGCGGCCCGCGCGTCGCTGAACAAAGCGGAAGCTGCGGCCAACGTCGCCGGCAATGCGCTGGAGCGCGGCAAGAATCTGCTCGAAATGGGCGCGATTCCAAAGGCCGAAGTGGAGCGGCGGTCGGTGGAACATCGCGCGGCGTTGTCGTCGGTGGAGATCGAAAAAGCGCAGGTCGAAAAGACGACGCGGCTGCTGGCGCGAGCGGGCGCAACCGGAGGCGACAACGGGTTAATGGCACAACTGGTGAGTCCGTTTTCAGGCACGATCACGGCAACCGATGTGTCCCCCGGAGAGTTCCGTGATCAGACCGAAGACGTGCTGACGATCACTGATTTGTCGCGCGTCTGGGTTGTGGCGGATGTGTACGAACGCGACATCGCCTCGGTGCGCCGCGGTCAGCGCGTGCCGGTCCGGTTCGACGCGTATGCGGGCCGCGATTTTGTGTCGCAGGTCGCGTCCATCGGCGATGCCGTCGACCCCGAAACACGCACGATCAAAGTTCGCTGCGAGGCTGCGAATGGGGATCGGCTGTTGAAGCTCGGCATGTTCGGCAAGGCGATTGTCGCCACCGGCGCGCCGCGGCAGGCGATCGTGGTTCCGGCGGTGGCGTTGCAGAACATCGCGGGGCAACCGGCGGTGTACCTTCGCACCGAAGACGGCCATTTTCAACCTCGCGCAGTGGAACCGGGGGAGCGTCGCGGAGACCGGCAGGAGATCCGTCGCGGCATCGCGGCGGGCGAACCCGTCGTCGTGTCAGGGGCGTTCGCGCTGAAGGGTAAGGCGCTCAGCGGTGAGAATCATGGACACGCGCACTAGTCATCATGATTGACGCTTTGATTCGTTTCAGCATCCGCCAGCGCGTGCTGGTGACGTTCCTCGCCATCGCGGCGGGGATTGCGGCCGCGTGGTACGGACTCGGGCTGCCGATTGACGCGGTGCCCGACATCACGACCAACCAGGTGCAGATCAACGCGCTCGCGCCGGGGTTCGCGCCGCAGGAGATGGAAAAGTACGTCACCTCGCCGATTGAGATTGCGCTGGCGAGCCTGCCGCACAAGGAAGAGATTCGATCGTTGTCGCAACCCGGGTTGTCGCAGGTGACGGTGACGTTGCACGACGATGCGGACCTGTATGTCGCGCGGCAACTGGTGAACGAACGGCTGACGGAAATCAAGGAAATCCTGCCACCGGGTGTGACGGCGGAACTCGCGCCGATCAGCACGGGGCTCGGTGAAATCGTGCAGTTTGCCGTGGAATCCGACCCGCCGGGCAAGTATTCGCTGATGCAGTTGCGCACGATTTTGGATTGGGACATCAAGCCGCTGCTGCGAACCGTGCCCGGTGTGATCGAGGTCAATACGTACGGCGGCGCGGTGCGGCAGTTTGAGGTGAAGATCGATCCGGCCAAGCTGATTCGCCACGGCGTGTCGCTTCGCCAGGTGATGGATGCGCTGGCCGAGAACAATCAGAACGCGGGCGGCGCGTACCTCGAACGTGGCGGCGAACAGGAACTGATTCGCGGCGTCGGCTTACTGCAGTCGGCGGAGGACATCGAACGAGTGGTGGTTACGGCGTCGCAGGGCGTGCCGCTGCTGGTTCGCGACCTTGGCGAGGTGGGGTTGGGACAGGCGCTGCGGCAAGGCGCGGCGACCAAGGATGGCAAGGGCGAAGTGACCATCGGCATCGTGATGCTGCTGAAGGGCGAGAACAGCCTGGAGGTGGCGACAGCGGTTCGCGACAAGCTGGCCGCGATCCAGAAGACGCTGCCCGCCGGTGTGAAGCTGAATGTGTTTTACGATCGTCGCGAACTGGTGCAAAAGACCATCGGGACCGCGGGCCGCAATCTGATCGAGGGCGGCGTGCTGGTGGCGGCGATCCTGTTTCTGTTCCTGCTGCAGGTGCGCGCGGGGCTGATTGTCGCGTCGATCATCCCGCTGGCGATGGCGTTTGCCGCGGTGGGCATGCGTTACTTCGGCGTGTCCGCAAACCTGATGAGCCTGGGCGCGATCGACTTCGGGTTGATCGTCGACGCGGCGGTGATCATGGTGGAAAACAGCGTGCGATGCCTGGCGGAAAAGCGCGCGGCGTTGGGGCGAAAGCTGGACGAAAGCGAACGACTGGAAGTGGTCGAACATTCAAGCGTCGAAGTTCGCGAGGCCAGTCAATTCGGCGAGATGATCATCATCGCCGCGTATCTACCGGTGCTGGCGCTGGCGGGACTGGAGGGCAAGACGTTCCGCCCGATGGCGTTCACAGTGATTCTGGCGCTTTCGGCGGCGTTGATATTGAGTCTTACGCTGGTGCCCGCGTTGTCGGCGCTGTTCCTGAAGGACCGCGCGGAGCGGCATAACGCGGCACTGGAGTGGCTGCGCAAACAGTACGAACCGGCGTTGCGCTGGCTGTTGGCGAACCCGTGGCCACCGGTGATTGCGGCGTTGGTGTTCGTGCTGATCGGCGTGGCGGGGTTCGGCGTGCTGGGGTCCGAATTCATTCCCGAACTCGACGAAGGCGCGATTGCGAT
>JAFDVT010000289.1 GCA_018268875.1 Acidobacteriota bacterium | reverse complement strand
TTCCTGGAACATAGCCGCGCGTTCTACTTCCGCAACGGAGGCGGCGCGAGCGAGGAAATTTACCTGGGCAGCGCCGACCTGATGAACCGGAACCTAAGCCGCCGCGTGGAGGTCCTGTTTCCGCTCGAGGACCACAAGATGGTGCGGCACGTGAAGGACAACATTCTGGACGCCTACCTGTCCGATACGGTGAAGGTGCGACGCATGAAGAGCGACGGCACCTACGTACGGATGAAGGCGTCCGAAGTGAAGCGCCCACGCAATGTGCAGGCGGAGTTACTGGGGCGGGCTAAGCAGCCGGGGTAGCGGCCTTCTTAACCACCATCGTGCCGGCCATCTGATCGCCGTAGCGTTCGCCCTTGGTGAACAGCAGGAAGGCTTCGTACAGGTAGACGGCAAGGCCAGCGAGCGCTCCGATATAGGGAACGACGCCGCACGCCGATCCACCAGCGAGGGTAAGGTTTCGCTTCTTCAACTGGTCCTGCGTGGGGACGCCGCCGTTGGCGCTGAGCACCTCGAGTCCCAGGATCTTCTTGCCGACGCTGAGGCCGAGCGCATCGCGCATGAGGAACCAGGCCGCGGCGATAAGTGCGTTGATGGCGCTGCCGACGAAACCGATGATCGAACTGGACAGGGTCACCGCGAGCAGTCCCGTCACCATTCCCACAACAAAGTAAACCGGCACCATCATCAGCCCGTCGATAAATGCGCCGATTACGCGTTCGACCGGCGTGGCCCTGGTTCTTGGGATGGCGGAACCCATTGGCATCATAAAAGTCTCTCCCCGCTTTCTTTGTAGTTCGGAAACATGTTCCGTTCTCCTATACAAGCGAGAATTCGGGTCAGAATTAGGTCAGGTAAAAGCGACTTTTTACGCAAGATCGGCAACCGGGTCCTCAGCGGACTCGATATGCGCATGGGGTTCGGACTGGCGGGCCGTCACACGGTAGCCCAGCAGCGCGGCCACGCCGACGCCACCGATCGCCACCCAATACAAGGCCGGATAGCCGAAGTGGTGGGCGATGGCTCCGTCGGCGAACGCACCGATGCCGACAAAGAGGTCGACGCAGGCGGTGAGTACGCCAACCGAGGCGGCGCGTTCGTTTTCACGCGCGCGGTTGAGCACCGTGGACGCGATCGAAGGCCAAGGGAGCGAGAAGCCGAGTCCCGTGATCGCGCCAGCGGTGATGGCCAGCCAGGGAGCGGGCGCGAGCGAGATCAGGAAGAGTCCCAGGGCCATACAGGCGAGGCCGAAGTAAAAGGTAATGCGAGGGCCGATGCGGTCGGGCAGGCTACCCAGGAAAAAGCGCGAGGTCAGAATCACGGTGGCGTAGGCCGAAAAGGCCTTGCCGCCAGTGTTGCCGTGGTTGGCCAGGTGGAGCGTCAGAAAGCCGGCCATCGCGGGGTACTGGATGTTCACAAAACCGAGGGTCAATCCCGGAATCAGGGCAGCGCGAGGGATGAACTTCTTGGGCCCGGCATCGGGATGCGGGCGCAAAGTTTCGTGGGCTCGCCACAGCGCGGCGATGGCCGGGATGGGCATCAGGACGAGCATGACGGCGGCGGCGTTGAAGTCGCCAAGCATCGCACCGATGACGGGTCCGGCGGAAAGACCTCCCCAGACGCCGCCGCCGAGGAAACCCAGGCCCTGGGAACGGCGGTTGGCAGGCGCGACCTCCACCGCCCAGGCAGCGGCGGCGACGAACAGGAAAGCCTCGCCCATTCCCTGCAGGATGCGGCCTACGAAGACGGCCATGACGCCGACCGGCAGCAGGTACACCACGCCGGCCGCGGAACACATCAGCAGGCCGACGATCAGCGCGGGCTTGCGGCCGCGGCGATCGGTTAAAGGTCCTGCGATGAGGCGCGAAGCGAGAGCGACAACAGAGAAAATACCGATCGCGAGGCCGACGATGAAATCGCTTTCCCCGAGGTCGCGCTTGACGTGCGGACCCAACAGGGGAACGATCGCCCCGATGCCAGTAAAGCCCAAAAATGTCGCAAAAATGATGACCCAGAACTGACCCGGGAAGCCTAAACCCATTCCCTTTATTGGAACATGGGTGCTTCGGCTAGCGGTTTTTTCGCGGTGATTTCGAAATTGCTGCTGAGCTGCTTTAGACCGGGGATGCGGATGAGTAGCTCGTCGCCGAGGCGGGCGGCGCGATAGCCGAAGGCCCAGGACGGGAAGAGTCCGGCCAGAGGCGTGGACACAAAGTCGTAAAACGAAGTCTGCGTGTCGGCGAAATGAGGCGCGAAGAAGTGGGCGGCGAAGGCGGGGTGCAACTGACGCTCGTCATCGGTCTGGTACTTGGCCATGAGTTTGGGAAACAGGAGTTCGCCGATGTAGCCGGAGAGGCGGTAGCGTGACGGGTCGAGGCCGTAAAACACGCCGCCGGGCTTGAGGATCGCGGCGATTTTGGCGGCGCAATCGGCCAGCATCTGGTCGGTGAGGTGGTGTAAGAAAAAGATCGCGACAACGGCGTCGAACTTGCCGTCGTTGAAGTCCTCAAGCCGCGCCTGGCGGGCGGAAAAATTGGTCGCGCCGGCCTTGATGGCGTCGGCGTTGGCCTGGCGGATGGCGGCGGGCGAAAGGTCGATGCCGACGACGCTTTCCACCTCCCGGGCCAGCAGAAGTTCGGTGTCGCCGATGCCGCAGCCGATACTGAGAACGCGGGATTGCCTACCGGCACCCGTCTTATCGAGGATGCGGCGCACCATGTGGCGGCGCAAGGCGCGCACGGCGGGCTTTGCAAAATGGCTCTGCGCGAACCCGGAATACAGTTGTTCGTGGTATTCGAGTTCGCGCGAAAGAACCTTGTTCTGATCCTGATCCAACTACGCC
>JAFDVT010000288.1 GCA_018268875.1 Acidobacteriota bacterium | reverse complement strand
GAGGCCGCCCGCAGCGCATCGCGGATCACCGCGTAGCCCAACGCCAACTTCGGCGGCTCCACAGTTTCGAACAGGTTCGACACGGCGGGCGCCATCGCCGCCGGCCGTCCTAAAAGGAACTGCACCGCGCGACGCAGGTCGTCGTCCGACTCGAGCGTTCGAAAATACGCCGCGAGCGTCGCTACCTTGGCCAGACGCCCGGCATGGTTCGCGACGCGTTCGCATGCTTCCGCCAACCCGTCCACGCTTAGTCGTCCTCCACGTGGACGCCCGCCAATGCCGCGCGCGCGTCCAGATTCCGCCGCTCGCGCAGGATGCGGGCAAAGGTTTCCGTATAGCCGTGCGTGACGTCCACACGCCGTGCGCCCGTGCCATCCACGATGTCCAGCAGTTCCTCGAACCCGGCGTGGTCGGAGTAGGGAATCAGTTCCTCC
The DNA here is from genome assembly GCA_018268875.1 of Acidobacteriota bacterium. Classification (GTDB taxonomy): domain Bacteria; phylum Acidobacteriota; class Terriglobia; order Bryobacterales; family Bryobacteraceae; genus F-183. The sequence continues at coordinate 2,346 of JAFDVT010000288.1, read as the reverse complement.
GCCCCGCTTCGCGCTCGCGCGTTGTCGAGCGCCGCCCAACCGGAAACATACGCGATGCGAACCGGCTTTCCCGACGCTTCGAGCGTGTTCCGAAAGCTAGGCGTCACGACCTGGGCCTTGCCAGTGATGTTCGCCGCGTCATACGGTTCCCAACCCCGAAACCGGTGCCCCGATTCCTCGTGCGCCGGAATGAGCCTGGCGATCGCGCCGTGGACCGCCGTCGGAATCCCAGCCTCGCAAAGTGTATGGACCACTTCCTGGCCCCGCCCCAGCGGGTAACCGAGGAACACGGGAATGGATCCGTCGTCCAGACATTCGCGCGCAAAGCGAACCATCCGTTCGGCGGCGGCCTCGCGCGTCAGGAAGCGGTACACCGGGAGCCCAAACGTCGACTCGATGATGAGATGATCGCAAGGCACGATCTCGGTCTCCGCCCCCAGCAGCGGCTTCTGTAACTTGATGTCGCCCGTGTAGACCAGACGTTCGCCGCGGAACTCCACCAGCAACTGGCGCGCGCCGGTGATGTGGGCGGCGGGTTTTGCGGTGATGATCGCTCCCGTTGGGAGTTCGACGGGCTGGTCGCAGGCCATCGGTTCGATCGCCGAACCGGCCAGGAGCTGTTCGTCTTCGCGCAATCGCAGGAACCGGATCGTTTCCGGGGACGCGAAGATGCGGCCGTGCCCGCCTCGCGAATGGTCGCTATGGGCGTGCGAAATCCAGTTCACAGCAACCGGCGCGATGCTGTCGAGCCACAGCCCGGCGTCTGGAAGATGGATGCCCGTGGGATGAAATTCGACCCGCAACGCTACTTTTTCGCCTGAACTCCATCTTAGTAGACGGCCCGAAGCGCGCTTCGGAAACAGAAAACTTGTAGTGGCTTGGTTTTGTTGTAGTTACCGCTAGCGAGGGCGGCCCTGCCCGTAAGTCGTAGCAGCAAGAGCTGAGCCCGACCGAAGCGTTCCGCCTAAGGATTTAAGGTGCAACGCTGATCGGAGATCGGGCGGCCATCGTTTATATTCGAGCTAATCGAAAATGACGGGACCAACCATACCCGCCGATCAGGACCGGCGGATTTCCGGCACAATTTTTACCTTCCAGGTGTTTGGGATTCCAGTGCGGCTACACGTCACCTTCCTGCTGGTGGCGGCTGTCTTGTTGCTGTCTGGCCTTGGCCAACAACGTTCGAGTATCGTGTACGTGCTGTACGTTGCGGGCCTGTTTGCGTCATTGCTTCTGCATGAAATGGGTCATGTCCTTGTGACCCGGAAGTTTGGCGTCCGCACACTCGAAATCGTGATGTTTCCCATCGGTGGCGTGGCGCGTCTGGACCGCCGGCTCCAGCCTTCGGAAGAAATCGCGGTGGCCACTGCCGGTCCGCTCGTGAATATGTTCCTGGCCGGCGCTTGCTGGGTGCTTGCCACGGTCAACAACCACATCGTGAGCCTCGCCGGCATTTCGAACTCCACCGACGATAACCTGGGCGCGCAACTGTTCTTCGGCAACCTCGCGATGGCGGCGTTCAACCTGCTGCCGGCATTCCCGATGGACGGAGGCCGTATCCTCCGCTCGGTTCTGGCCCGCTACCGTCCCGCCGACGACGCCACCCGCATCGCGACGTGGGTCGGACGTATGACCGCCATCAGCATGGCCCTGTACGGCCTGTTTTCCGGCCATTATCTGCTGGTGATCGCGTCGTTCTTCCTGTACCTCGGCGCCGCGCAGGAAGCCGCCGCCGCACTGGGCCGCGTGCTGACTTCGGGCATACCGGTTCGCGCCGCGATGGTCACCGAGTTCCACACGCTGTCGCACAACAACACGGTTCGTGAGGCGATCCAGATGTCGATTTCGTCCTCCCAGCAGGACTTCCCCGTCATGCACGGAGGCGAGATCAGCGGTCTGCTGAGCCGAGGGTCGCTGATGCGTGCGCTGGCCGCGGAGGGTCCCGACGCGTATGTCGTGGGGATCATGGATCGCGACTTCATCTCGCTCACCGTCGACAACGACCTCGCGGCTGTACTTCCGGTGATGGCGCGAGCGGCCCATTCCGCGCTGGTCCTGCAGGACCAAAAGCTTGTTGGCCTTCTTACCGCCGACAACCTATCCCATTTCCTAGCGCTCCGCCGCTTCGGCCTCGACCCCGAAGAGCACCTAGCGGTTTAGAACCTCAGGAAAATCCCCCCCTCGGATTTTCCTGGGCGCACCGCTTCCGGACTGGTACCGCACCAGGCACGTTTTCGCGGTTTGGGCTGTCTTTTCAACCGTTTCGCGAGCCTCGCCCGGACAGCCATGGAATAGACCTCGTGGCTAGGCGAGGGATAGGTAAACCCTCCACCGCCGCGCCAGTGT
>JAFDVT010000287.1 GCA_018268875.1 Acidobacteriota bacterium | reverse complement strand
TGACCACATCTGCCAGATTGCCGGCAACGCGAAGCATGTCGGCATCGGCACGGATCTGGACGGCGGTTACGGCACCGAACAAACGCCGATGGATCTGGACAGCATCGCCGATTTGCATAAGTTGATTGACCCGCTGCAAGCGCGCGGCTACAGCGAGGCCGACATCAACGGCATCTTCAGCGGCAACTTCCTTCGCTTTCTGCGTGAGCACCTGAAATAATGCGGCCCACCGGCGTCCGTTACGCGCTGCTCGGGGTCGCCACCGCCAACGCCTTTCTGCTGTACCTGGATCGCATCTGCATGACCGCGGTCGTGCAGTCGCCGGGGTTCCAGCAGGAAATGGGCTTGGGCAAGGATCGCATTGGCGACATCCTGTCGATATTCTTCGTCGCGTACGCGTTGGGGCAGACGCCGGCAGGTTGGCTTGCGGATCGCTTCGGGCCTCGACGGATGCTGGTGGCCTACATCGCGGCATGGTCCGTTTGCACGGCGTTGACGGGCTTTACTGGAGGTTTGATCGGGCTGCTGGTGGTTCGCGCGGCGTGCGGCATTGCGGAAGCGGGCGCGTATCCGGCAAGCAGTTTGCTGGTGACGCGATGGTTCCCGTTCAGCCATCGGGCGCGGGCCAACAGCATCGTATCGTTCGGCGGGCGTGTCGGCAACTCGATGGCCTTGTGGTTGACAGCCGCGGCGATGGCTGCGTTCGGAACCTGGCGGCCCGTGTTGTGGACGTACGGCGCGATCGGCGTCGTACTGGCCGCCGCGACGTGGCTGGTGTTCCGCGACCATCCGTCCGAACACCCCTGGGTGAACGACGCCGAACGCGACCTGATCGTGCGAGGCGCGGGCCCGGTGGCGCCGAAGCCGCCGAAGTCGCCGTGGCGCGCGCTGCTCCGTCACAAGGGACTGTGGGTGTTCAACGCGGGCAGCGCGGGCCTGAACATTGGCTGGGCGTTTCTGATCACGTGGCTGCCGGCGTACATGCGCGAGGTTCGAGGCCTCGACAACGAGACGGCCAGCCGCTATGTGTCGATCGCGCTGCTGTGCGGCCTCGGCGGGATGCTGTTCGGAGGCTGGTGGTGCGACTTTCTGACGCGCAAGTTCGGGCAGAAGTTGGGGCGCCGTCTTCCGTTCCTGGTGGGGAGCGCGGTGTCGGCCGTGGCCTACATCCTGTGTCCGCTGCTGCCTGGCGCGGTGAGCGTGGCGGTGGCGTGCGGCGTGGTAGCGTTTGCGAGTGACAGCGTGGGTCCCGCGGTGTGGGCGCTCGCGCAGGACATTGGCGGCAAGCACACGGCGGCGACCCTCGCCTGGAGCAACATGTGGGGCAACTTTGGCGCGGCGGCAGTGGCTCGCGTGATCCCGTGGATCATCGGCGGCAGCCTGCATTTCGCCGACTGGCGCGAAATCTTCTGGCTCTGCGCCGGCGGGTTCCTGATGCTGGGTCTTTCGGTGTTGCTGGTGGATAGCACGAAGCCGTTGTCGGAAGGTTAATTGGGTGGCGGCGTCCGAACGAAGGCCGGAAAGCTGCTTTGCTTGAAGGCGCCAACAAATCCGCGCTTGGGAACAATCGACAAACCGCCGCCAAGCAGGCCCCACGCCTGAAGTTTGCGACCACCGCCCATGAATACTTCGCGGTAAAAATAACAGGCCTTGCGGGCGGGCCGGAAAGCAAAGGCCTTGCAGTTCGAATCCGCGCGACATGCGGATTCGCATTGCTCGCAGGTCACGAACGCCTTCTTTCGAACAGCCTTACCTTCCGGCGCGAAGTTCGCGCCGATGTACTGAAAATCTTCCTGTGTTGCGGCCGTTAACGTATGGATCGCGGCCAGCGCGACGAGAGCCACTAACGCAGGCATGCCTGATTGTACGCGATGAAGTTCGGTTACCTTGCCGAAGCCGCATCGCCCCGGCTTTCCGCGCGAACCAACTGTTCGGCGGCGCGGGCGCGGAGGTTCACCGCCAACTGCGGGAACACGCCGAAGATCACGAGTCCCAGTACGATTGCGGTCAACGGCAGGCGCTCGCGCAGGCGCGCGTCGGGCACCGTTGGGAGGACGTCCACGCGGGCTCCAAGAAACAACCTCGTGAACAAACGATAGATCGTGATGGCGTTCAGCGCCGTGGCCACCGGGATGGCGAAGCCGATCCAGGGATGCGCTTGCAGCGCGCCGTGCATCAGCAGATCCTCCGAGATAAAGCCCGCGGTGCCGGGTAGGCCGACCAGAGCGACGCCGGAAATCAGGAAGAACGTCGCGAGGCGCGGGAACCGGCCGCCAAGCCCGAGGTAGCCCTGCAACGGGAGGCTGCCGCCGTTGCGAACTTCGAGCATACGGAGCACCGCGAGCAGCCCTGTGGTGGCCATCGGAACCACCATCCAGTGCATGAGCGAACCGGTGATCGCTTCGACGTTGACACCTTCGAGCCCCGCGAGGATGGACGACGCCTGGCTCGTCACAACATAGGCCAGAATGCGGCGCGGACGCTTTTCGGCAACGGCCATCACGGCGCTGATCACCGCCGTGGCAAGCGCAATATTCGACACAATCGCCAGCGAGGAATGCGACAGGCCCGGCAGCAACGGCAGCGCGATGCGGGAGATCACGATGACGCCCAGGTGCGCGTTGCACATCAGGCCGTTCTGCACGATGTCGCCATTTTCGAACGAATCCGCCACCCAGTATTGAAACGGGAACAGGCCTTTGCGCTGGATCACCGCGAACATGATGAGTGCGAACGCCCATTCCAGATGATCGCCGGTGGAAAGCAGGAACAGTCCCGCGCCGAGCGAGATGCAACCGGCGGCGATGGTGGCGCGGCTCAATTTGTGAACCTGACCGGCGGTCATTAGCGGGATGGTGCTGAGGGTCCAACCCGCCCAGATGACCGCCGTGTTCGTGGAGCAATACGCGATGAGCGTGCCCGCCAGAACCATCAGGTAACGGAGCGCGGCGCCTGGCGAACGCAGGTCCTGCCGCGGCAACATCGATAACGCGGCGCCGAACAACAAGGTGTACAGAACGGCCGGGAAGGCGTTCAGCGCGTCGATGGTGAAGAGTGGCTCCATGATGTTACGCGTCCGCCTCTTCGGCTTTGGGATTGACGGAGGCCAGCCGCGTACGTCTGCCATCGACGGGTTCCAGAAGACGGCTGTCCAGCGCCAACAGAAATTGCGATAGGGCAACCACGGGACGTACGAACGCGGCCTGCAGGAACCGGTCCAGGTGGCCGCGATCGAGCGCGTACCAATACAGGTGGTGGCGAACCGCAAGGGGCAGGATGGATTCGAACGATGTACCGGCGAGATCCACTTGTCCTCCGGCGGCGGCGCGCATGTGATGATGTTCGTGCAGCATCGACGGCGCCCGCAGGAACTGCAGCGTGCGGATCATCGAATGGCCGACGATGTGCAGCAGCGCGAGGTTGGTCCAGCCCACTCCGATCTCGGCGAAGATCAGGCCTAACTGAGAGACGGCGGCGTAGGCGAGGCTGGTTTTGGTGTCGCTCGCGGCCCGTCCGGCGAGCAACCCATGAACCGCGGTGAAGAGTCCGATGAATGTCACGGCGGCCAACGCGAAGTACGATTCAGCCAGCAGTGGGCGGACGCGCAGCAGCAGATAGGCGCCCATGTGGACGGAGATTGCGCCGTAAAAAATAGCGCTTGATGGCGTGGGACCTTCCATCGCGCGCGGCAACCAGCCCGAGAAGGGCGCCTGCGCGGCTTTGCCCATCGCGGCGAGCAACAACAGAAGTCCCACGGCGGTGGCCTGGTGGGGCGTTAGCGCGTGTTGTCCGATGGAAAGTAACGACGTGGAATCACCCCAGTGGTGGATGAGAAACACGCCGGCGAGCAAGCCGATGTCGGCGGTACGGTAGATGCCGAACACGCGAACGCCGCATTCGACGGGGCCCCGGCGCTGATAGAAGAACGCAATCAGCAGTACGGAACTCAAACCGACAAGTTCCCAACCGACGATCAACAGGTCGAGATGCGCGGCGGAAAACGCGGTCATCGCGCCGAAGCCGAAGGCGTGCAGCAGCAGGAAGAACCGGTAGTAGCCGGGCTCGCGGTGCATGTAGGTTTGGGAAAACGCCGCGATCAGGCCGGTGAGAATCGCGGTCATGCCAAGCAGCGGGAGCGATACCGAATCCAGACGCTGGGCGAGGTCGAATTCGTACTCGCCGACCCGGAACCAGGGGCCCAACCGCAGGACGGCGTCGTGTCCGGGAATCGAATATACGGCATACGCGACGTAAGCAAGGCTGCCTGCCGAAATCACGTAGGTGGCCAAGGTGAGCGCGGCCACCAGCTTTTCCGAAAGCCTGACGCCGAACAGCCAGAGCAAGCCCAGCGAAGCCAGCGCGACACCGGGGGCGCTGATCGCGGTGGCCGCAAAGGCGGCGAGCGTTTTGTCCTGCAGGGCGTACGGAACCGCGGATGCCATGTCAGGCGAGCGCTCCGATTTGCGCCACCGGCAGGTGTTCCGTGCGGCCGGCATACCAACTGCGGGACGACGGAACGGTGGTGGCGGCCACCGGGTGAACGAAGCGTTCGAAACCGTAGTCGCGCAGGACGTACACCTGCTTTGTGTCCGGATCCACGGCGGCGACTCGAACCCAGCGGTTCTTCACCAGTTGGTCCACCAGAGGCATGCGCGACACTACCTCGGCGATCTTGGCCGGAGGCGCTTCGATGACGAACAGAATGCGAACCGGTTCGTGAATTTCCACCATCTGAACCGGCAGGCCCGTGCGAAGGTCGCTGGAATGGCCGTCCATTACGCCGACAAGGCCCGCGATGTTGTGCGGCAGCTTGGTGCCCGCGCCGTACTTCGCGCTGTCCACGTACGAAAAGTAGTACTCGAGGTTGATGCCCGCGCACACCGGTCCACCGGCGGCCAGCAACGCTTGCAGACTGCCGCCATCCGGGTCCTGGGCGCAGTCGTAGGACACCAGGAACCAGCGGCGGTCGAGAAACAGGCCTCGGGTGAGTTCGCGCGTACCGACGACGCACACGGCATTGGTGGCGTGGCCGCATTCGGGACGTGGCTGCGCCAGATGTTCGGCGCGTTCTTCGACGTGGACAATCGCATCCGAAGCCTGCTTGACGTGGGCTGCGGATTCAAAACGCCGGCAGCGTTCCAAGGCGTTGGCGGCGCGCGCCAACTCGAGCGACGCCACCACGCGGTGGAATGCCGGTTTGCAGCCTTCGGGAACCAGGTCGCGATCGAACAGTTCGATTTCGTCGGTGGACGTATCGTGGTAGCCGCCGACGAACCATGTGCCGTCCGGAATGTCGATGCCTTTGGCACGCAGGCCCGCGCGCACTCGTGGGATGTTGGCCATCGTCGCAAACACCCGGCCATTCGCCGCGCCACTACGTCCGCCACATGCGCCGCAATCGTACGCCGAGCCGTGCGGGTTGTTGAGGCTCGTCGAGCCGTGACCCAGGATGATGACGACCGGCGCAAAGTTCGACGTGAGGCCCGCGGGACGGAGGCAAGCCAGAACGCGGTCGATTTTTTCTTCCAGCAGAAAGCCGAGTTCCATGCCTTCGGGAACATCGAGCGTGTGATTTTCGACTCGCGTCACCGTGAGTTCGGTGCGCGGCGCCGGCACGAACAGGTCATGCAGCTTGTTCAAGATACGGCCGTACCGGCGGGGCGCCAGGATGTGCAGCAGCATCGGAAATAGCGAAAAAATGCCGAGAATCGCGGTGCTGCACCAGCCCAGCAGAAGCGAACGCGACGATTGCGACCATCCGGCGGCGAAGCGCGACCAGAGTTTGCGGAAGCGGCGGCGCTTTTCCATGGCGTCCAACTGGCCTTCCGCCGCCTGTTCGCGAACCGCGTGTTTGGGCACGACCACCACCGGGCAAAGCGCGACACTCGTCGCGTCGTCGATGCCGGCATAGTCGATCGCGACGCCGTAAAAGCCGGCGGTACCGAAGGTTTCGACATCCGGCGCGACTTCTTCCAAATGGCGGCGCATCGATTCTTCGCGTTCGTCCAGGCAAAAGAACACCTGGGCCGAAGGTTTTTCCGGCGTCGCGACGTGGCGCCTCGCTTTGAGGCGCGCCGCCAGCGGACCCAGCACCATCTTTTCGTGACGGCGTTC
>JAFDVT010000286.1 GCA_018268875.1 Acidobacteriota bacterium | reverse complement strand
GTAGCCGTGTTGTCATCGACTCGGTAGTGTTTGGCGGACAATCCATCAACGGCGGCGGCGAAGAACCCCCGCCGTCCGAAACCCCCGAAGCCTCGAGCGCCATCCTCATCGGTACCTCGCTCATCCTACTGCCTCTCGCCCGCAAGTACGCTCAGCGCCGCAACTCCTAATTGGTGGCGAACCTGCGGTACATCGCACGGGCGCGACGCTTCATCCTCGAAGCTTCGCGCCCTTTGCCTTTTACATGCCGTAACGCCGCCGCCAGGTTCTCCAAATACCCCGCCAGCCGTACCGACGGCTCCGGATACAGTTCCGCCGCCACTCGAAAATCGCGCGCCGCATCTTCCCACCGCAACCCCGCCAGCGCCGCGCGGCCTCGCAGATTCCACATCGCCGCCCGCGAAAAATCATTCAACGGCGCCGCGAACTCCACCGCCAGTTCCGCATCCGCCAACGCCCCGGCCGCATCGCGCCGGATCAACCGCAACTCCGCCCGCGCCGCATGCGCCCACACCCGGTAATCCGGCCGCTCGTCGAGCCTCGTAAAGATCCAGGCGATCACGCCCGCCGCGTCCCCCACATCGCCCGCGCGCAGTTGAACATTCGCCAAATTCCCCGCGATTTCGAGCGATTCCGGCGCCAGATAAAACGCCCGCCGCAACACCGGCAACGCGCGAACCGCCTCGCCGCGTTCGGCCAGCGCGACGGCTGTATTGTTCAACGCCACCGCTTCACCGCCTTGGACGCCACCGAGCCCTAGCGCGAACAACAACAGCAAGAAATCCATGGCCCCATCGAGACAGGGCCAAAACAAAACGCCGGGTAACCCAACGCCGCAAATTCACGCGGCGCCGAACGTTACCCGGCGTCTCTCACTCGTGAACGGCTATTTTTTCTTGCCGTACTTCTTCACAATTTTGTCGCGCAGCGCAAAGAACTCGTCGAGCGCTTTTTCCTTCGACGCCGGAACTTTGAACAGCACGTACGCGGTCTCTTCCTCGTACTTGTCGCCCACCTTCAACTGCGTGTCTTTCTGGTTCACCAACCGGCGATCCCAGTACCGCGCCGGCGGGTTCACACCGTCGTTGATGCTGGTGATCGGATTCGCCGTCGTACCGGCCTTGTACTTCAGCACCACCGCGCCGTACCCAAAACCTTTTTCGAGGTTCACAAACGCCACCCACGGCACATCCACCGGCAGAGGCTTGGCCGCCAGAATCGGCTTGCGCTCTTCAAAGTCCACCAGCATCGGCTTGCCGCTGCCGTCGGGGTTCGGAAACGCGACGTGCGTAAAGATGTGGTCCATCGTCATTTCCTGGTTGCGCAGCCAGAACATCTCGACGGGCTTCTCAATCGTCATCGTGGACCGGAACAGGAAGTACGGCTCGTTCTTCAAGAAGTCGTACTCGGCGAACAGATGCACTTCCGGGTATTCCTGCACGTAGCCGGAACGTGTCAAGCGAACGCGGTCCTTGGTTTCGGTCTTCGAATGCTTCTGCACCGGGTTCCACGTCCCGATGCCGAGATAGCTCTTGGCGCCGCTCCGCTGGAAGCTGGGCGCCCAGTGCATCCGATTGCCGCTGCGCTGAATCCGGGTGCCGGTGGCCTTAAACATCAGGCCGCGCAGCGTACCGTTGTCTTCAAGAATCTTGCCATTGCGTTCCCGCGCCGTGAGATCGGCGGTGTAGAACCGGTTTTCAAACTGGAATCCGATGGGATCCTGGCCGAACAGCATCGCGGCCGGTAGCGCCAGAAGCGCGAACGTACGAAACATGCTCCACCATCATCGCAAAACGGAAACTTCGCTGACCTTGATTCGCATCGTCTTCAGGTCCTCGATCGTTCCTTTGATGGACACGGGTCCACCGGCGGCGAGGGGTTTCGCACTTTCGAGCGTGTACGGCCGGGGATGCTCAGGAACCGTCAACTTCCCCTCCCCGTCGATGGTCCCGCGGATTTCGACCAACGGCGCGCGCACGGCCTTGGTGCCGTCCTGCTCCACGATGTCGCGGAACTGTTCGATCCGCACGCGATTCACCGGCGCCATGGCGAGTTTCAGGATGCCGGCTTTGGCGTCGAGGCTCGCCTCGGTCACGCCGCGAATTCGTTTGGCGCGCCCCGGCAGAGATTCCAGGCAAGGCTCGCAGTTCACCCCGGTGAACTCGATTTCGAGTCTCTGCACCTGCCCGAACGCCGCCAAGCTCGCGAAAAACAGCAGCAGCAGTCTCATCCGATTTCTACAGCGTACACCTGCGTCATGCCGCTCCGGTCGCTGGCGAACGTGATCCACCGCTCGTCCGGCGAAAACGACGGATGCGGATGCGTCCATTGCGGACCATACACCGTATCCGTCGACGCTTCCATCCAGCTCAAGTTCTGCTTGGCATTGCTACGCGCGGCGGCAAAATCTTCGGCCAAGGCATAACGGCTGGTCTTCCATTGGGACCCGCCGTTGGTGGCCTCGGAAAGGCAGATCAGCTTGCGCTCGCCAGTCAGGACGTCGATCATGTGAATGCCCAAGTCTGGATGGTTCGTGTCACAAAGAATTCTACGGCCCTTCCGATCCGGTGCAATGTGCCAAGCGTTGAAATCGGCAATCGTATGAATTTGGCGGGTGTCCCACTCCAACAGTTTCAGACTGTGCGGCCAGACGGTAAAAATGATGTCGTCGCCGAAGCCGAAAAAGGTCTCATGCACCACGAATTCGTCGTTGGTGTGCTCGTACAGGCATTCCATCCCGCTGCCGTCCCGCCGCATGCGGAACATGCGGGGCGCTGGATCTCCGGCAAAGATGAGCCAATCGGAGTCGAGCGGATGAAACTGGGGATGGATGACGGTACGCGGAAACGGTATGAGACGCCATTCGGTACCATCGCGACGCCCGGTAACGATGCCGCTCTGCGAGCCCTGCTTCACCGCCGCCGTAATCCACTCGCCGTCGGTTGAGAACGAACATTCGCCAAGCTGCGCGTTGTCGAACGTCACGATATGGCGTTCGGCAAGCGTGTTGAGGTCCAGTTCCCAAATCGATCCGGTCCGCACAAACAGGACTGTGTCATCCACCAGCGCCGGTGAAAACGGGTGGATCGCCGGACCATCGGTCAGCTGGCGGATCTGGCCATCGGGAAACGCGACATCGAACAGTTGCGCGGCATTCCCCGCCCGGTAGGACGTAAAAACCAGCCGCGAATTATCTGGAGTGAACGACCGCTGTAAAAAATACGACGGATGGCTGATCGCGTTCGCGTTGGTGATCTGATGAATGGTCGCCCCGGTCGCGGGGCAGGAGTACGTGGAGTGCTCGGAGGCGAAAAGCGCCCCCTTCACGAAAGCTGACACAGGACCACCGTACCATGCCGCCAAACCGGCCTCCCGCCGATAGACAGTTGTGGTTCCGCCGCTGTTCGCCGCCGTCTTCCTGGCCGCCGCTACCGTCAAACAGGACGGCGCCGTCCTGCGCCTGGGAGGCTGCGACATCGACGCCCCGCGCGAGGCCACCCTCTCCGCCGGAACACCGCTCGAGGTCCGCTCCAGCATCGCGGGATCCACCGGCATCTGCTACCGCGTCACCGCTACCGTCAACGGCCAATCGGTGACCGGCAACCTCCCCGGCGACGCCATCGAAGGCCTCGAGGACTTCGACCGCGCCCGTCAACTCGCCTCCTCCGGCGACGGCGTCCAAATGATGACCGCGCAAGTGGACGGCCTGCGCAAAGCC
>JAFDVT010000285.1 GCA_018268875.1 Acidobacteriota bacterium | reverse complement strand
CGGGCCCGCTCTTTACCGAACGTTTTGGAACGTTACTTCGAAAATTCGGGCACGCCTGAGATTCGGACTTCCGGCCGTCCGGCGACCCGGTAGGCTTCGAGCAGCGCGCCTGCCGCCGGCAGATAAACCGGTTCGGCGGACTCGATCCGGGTCGCGAAGACCGTGCGGACGATCTCGATTTGGAAGACACCGCCTACCATGCGAACCGGAACCGTCGAATCGGCGCCGAACACTACATCGCGGACCGCACGGCCGTAGTCTGCAAGGCTCGTTGCCGCGGATTGCAGAATCCGAATCGCCACGGCGTCTCCCTCGCGCGCCGCTTCGTCCACCTGGCGGGACATGGCCGCGATCTGCTGCCGGGGGAACTCGGGCGTGTAGAAACGATGCAGCAAGTCGTTGACATCCGACGCGCCGGTGGACGAAAGCAGCTTTTCCCGCAAGGACGTCGCCGGACCCCAACCTTCCTCCATGCGCAAGGCCGCCCGGAGCGCTTGGCGCGTGACGTCGAAGCCGCCGCCTTCGTCTCCAAAAACATAGCCCCAGCCACCGGCGCGAACGGTTTTGCCCGTCGCGTCGCGGCCGAAGGCGATCGAACCGGTGCCGCCGATGACCATTAGGCCGGGTTCGCCGCCGGTTGCGCCGACAAGCGCGATTTCGGCATCGTGGGTGACATATTTGGCGTCGGCCGCAAAAATCTCGTCCAGGAGGTACGCTTTATCCTTAGCGCCGCCGCTGAAGCCGGAACATGCGCCGGCGAACCGGAATGGCGCCGTCAAACCCGCCTGTTCCGCCGCCTGGCGAACGCAACCGCCAATCGCGGTGAGGAACTTGGTCCGCGCCTCGGGCCCCGTTACATGGTTGCAAGGGCCGCCGCGGCCGTAGCCCACAACACGACCCTCCGGATCGCCGATCAGTGCGGTGGTACTCGATTGCCCACCGTCGATTCCCAGGTAGTATGTCACTTTGTTTTTGGGGTGTAGGGCTCGATTTCAAACAGCCATACACCGCTCTCCTCGCCGATCAGGTGGATGCCCCATTCCTTCTGATTCTCGTAAAGATCCTTGCCTGCGAACTCGTCGGCGCCGAACATCAGGTAGCGAACGCCGCGCTCGAGTAACTCGCGCGTGACCTCGCGGCGCATCCAGACGTTGGGCGGCTCCTGTGTCAGTTCCGGCTCCATCGGTACCTCGGCGAGGCGGCCGTCTCCCGAATCGATGTAAAGCTTCACGCGGCAATGCGGACTGTCCCAACTGGATTCCACGCGAATCTTCGACAGCATCGTGGGCGAGGCCAGGTCGACGTCGATGTACATGCCCGGGCGGGCCGTTTCCCAACTGCGCCACCGGGTGACGGGGCTGTTGTCAAAGGCCATCTGAATATCCCAAGGGTTTGGCCGCGCGGTCAGCCGCCAGGAGGGCTTGCGCGGAACCTCGGTTGCCCCTTGGTAGAGGCGGATTTCGGTGACATTCCACTGCTCCTCGGTGACCTGGGTGGCGAACGTCTGTTCCAGACGGAAGCGCTTGACGGGGCGATCCTGGGGAAACTGGAAGTTCCAGTGGAGCTTCGGCCACCGGGAATCGTCCGCGCCGATGTACAAAATGTCCTGCAGGACTTCGTTATTCGCCGATTGATAGCCGACCAGGATTTCGCGATCGGTGTAGGACTCCGCAAAGCCATTCGAACGCAGGACGCGCGTGCCCGGGGCCATCAAGCGGTCGGCCAGCATCGCGCGCCGGTAACCGTCGGAGCGCCGGGTCAGATAGTCTTTCTCGGGTTCGATTCGCAAGGCCGCCTTCCAAGGCATCCGCAACAGTCGCCAACTCTGTTCGAGCGGCGTCTTGGTCAACAACCCGGGAGGCCAGTTCGGCCAGGCCAGAAAGGCGTGGACGACCATCAGGCCTGCCAGCAACCAGCGAACCTGGACTGCCAACGCCAGCGCCAGCGCGACGAAAGGAAGAGCCGGAATCAGAAATCGCGTACCGACGTTCATCGGGAAGGGAAGCGCGGCAAACAGCGCGGCGCCCAACAACCATCGGCCGGCTTGCCAGCGCAGGGCCAACAACGCCAGCGGAGCGAGCAGGAACAAGTAGCCGAGCGCGCCGCCGGTCTTGACGCCCCGTATGGTGACTTCAAGAGGCAGGTCCCACCAATGCGGGACATCATAGTGCCGCAGCCATTCCGAATACAGCTTTTCGAACAGAATGTGAATGTGCGGGTTCGGAAAGTACTTGTTGAAGAACGGCGCCAGCGGGTTGCCCAGTAGGACCGAGTTCCGAACCATCCAGGGCAGGCTTAACACCAGCGTCATGCCGGAGAACACCGCGACCGGGCGCCAATGTTTCCCGCGAATCGCGACGACCAGGAATCCCCAGACGGCCAGCACCGCCGCGGTGTACTTGGCGGCGTACGTGAACCCCGCCAGCAGGCCGGCCGACACCAACAACAATTGGCTGGTTCGCTCGGTGTTCCAGATGTACAACAGGTAAAATACGCCGAACCCGATGGCCGCCGTGGCGAGATCGATGTAGGCGGACGTGCCGTCAATGCCGACCACCGGCGAGGCGTACACGAAAAATGCCGCTGCCAGGCCCGCGGCCGGTTTGCCGATCCTTCGCCCGAAGCAGACCATCAGCCAGATGAGGTCCAGGAAGAAGGCAAAGTGGACCATCGCCGCCGCCGAATGTTTGCCCCACAGGTAGGCGCCGAGAAAGAGCAGTTCCACGCCTTGCGACAGCATGCCGTACATGCTGGATTCCGGCGACACGAAGCCTCGCGCATTGGCGTACTTTCGAACCCAACCCAAGTGGTAGGACGATCCGTCGGGGCTCCACTCGGGGGCCATCGCGTTTGCCAGATACAGGACGGTAAAGGGCAGGAACAATGCCAGGAACAAATACCAGGCGAACTTTGGCAGGCGTTCGAACGCCAACGCGGGTCGCAACAAGGGCCGGCCGTACTTCCATGCCGCGCCGATCGCCGCCACCGCCAGAACGATCAACACGCCTCGTCGCATCATGTGAACGCTGGCAAGCAGGAAGAATACACCGCTGACGATGGCCGAACCCAGCAGAAAGGACATCGGCCAGCGTTCCTCGCGGTACAACGGCAGCCGTGCGACGAGCGGCCAGCCCGCGGCCACACAGAGCGCCGTGATCAACAGAAAGCCGAACAGAATGGAGACGGCCTGCATCCGTTACTGGACGAACCCGATGGAAGTCAGAATAAAACCAAGT
>JAFDVT010000284.1 GCA_018268875.1 Acidobacteriota bacterium | reverse complement strand
GGAGCTGGCATATCCGCCGAACGCATAGTTATTGTTCGACCGATACTTGCTGATGATCTGACTGGCAGGATTGAAGGAGAACGTCGTCGTTACGTCGCTCGTCGTGCCCGAGAGGTCGTTTGCCAAGCTGGAAAGACGAGACAGCCCGTCATAGCCAAAGTCCGTGGCGACGTTCCAGTTTGCCTGGAACAGAATGCCACCTTTCGCCTCGTAGGAACGATAGATGAAGCGGGAACCGCCGTTCTCGAAAATCTCCACCAGCCGATCCAACCCCTCGTAGTTTGAGTTGACGTAGTTGCCGTCAGGAAAAGTGAGCCTTTTGCGGTCGCCGTCAGCATCGTATTGATAGCTTAGTGTTAGCGCCGTGCCGGACAGGTCATTGGTCGTGCTCGCCAACCGCCCGAACCCGTCATAGGTGTTCGTAATGCCTGCGCCTGTTGTGGAAGCGAACCGCGCGTAAAGCTGCTCCCCGCGTGCATCGTAGCCGTAATAGACGTCGGCCGACGTACCGCCGGGAATATCCTTCACGGTTAGGCTGTTTAGGTTGTCGTAGGTGTAGTTGATAACGCTGGCGTCACGCTTGCGCAGCGACAGCCGGCGCCCGTTGGCATCGTAAGTATAGGCTTCGTAGTCGGTCGAACTGATCGTGCCGGTCGTCACCTTGTCGGGGAAATTCCACTGCGTCTGACGGTCGAGCCCGTCATAGGTGTAGCCAGCCTTGTTACCGTTGGCGTCCTTGACCGTCAGCACCTTGCCGTTGTTGCTATATGTGTAGGTGACATAATCCTGTTGCAGCGACGTGCCGTAGGCCTTCTGCACCTGAAGCACCTGACCCGCATCATCATAAACGTTTTTGCTGATGCGATCCGGGCCGTAGCTCCCTGTCGTACTCGCGGTGCAAGCCGACGATGGCAGCGACCCGAACACCGACGGGTTCATGCGAACAGCGGTGCAGTCGAGCCGTCCCACGACGTCATAGCTGTACTGCGTAACCTGATACGGTGTGCCGCCCGAGGACAACGTGTCCGTCAGCTTGCGGTCGAGCGCATCGTAAGTGGTATCGACCTGCGAGAATATCTCGAACCCCGTGCCGGTAGCTGGATTCCATACCGGCCACGCCGACGGCGCAACACTTTCCGACTGCCAGCTCGTTAGTTGCCCCTTCTCAACGGTGATAACGCGACCATCGGCATCATAGGTCGTTCGCGTCGCAGCGTATTTGAGCGGGCCAGTCCCGTCCGGATCAGGTAGGATTGTGCCGACGACGCGGTTCATGTCGTCATAGCGCACGGCACTAGTAAAATCTGACGGCGACGCTTGCGCAAGCGCGGCGGCGGGAAGCGTCTGTGCGGTAAACGCGGCGAGCGCATGAATGACACGGCGGTTCATGGGCACACCGTCAGACCAGCGCGGGGCGTGGTGGTACTGATCTTTCGGCCACGCGGATCATAGCCGTAGCAGGTGCGCAGCAACGTGGTGCCGTCTGACACGACCATACCATGGACCAAGAGATTGTTGGCAGTGCCGTTCGCGCCATATTCATAGCTAGTCACGCGGATCGGCGCGCTGGTGTCGCACGTCGCCGTGCTACTGCCAGCGGCCGTCTGACACTCGGTCATCGTGTCGGGGAGCCAGATCGACGACGCGGCTGCGACCAGCGACCCGCCCGAGTTCTTGATGTACGCGTATTTCTGAACGTAGGTGTAGAGCTTTAGGGGACGCGCCGCGCCCGATGACGGCGCGGGTTGCATCTCCGACTGAATGCCGCCCCAGCTCGTGTAGACGTAGTCGGTCTGATTGCCCTTGGCGTCCACATGCGCGATCGGCTTGCCGCAATTCTGCAGCGTGCCCGGTGAGTAGCAGGGGCCATAGCTCCACGTCTCAACGAGGTTGGAGAGCCCGCTTCCCGGCTTGGCAACGCGCGTTGCCTTGCTGATCGCGTTGAACGGACCGTTATATTCGCCGAGATATTTGTCGCCTTCCGGGAAGTCGGCCTCGACCAAATAGGGACCGTTCGGCGTCTGATCGTAAACGACGTCCTGAAGGACCGACCCCATCCACTGATATATGGTCGTTCGTCCAAGAGGATCGGTGACCGAGGTCGGCGACGACTTCGTGAAGTTGAAGCTCGTTGTCTTGCTTGCCGGATCGGTCATGTCGACCTGGCACGTTCCCCCTGAATCAGGATCGAGCGGGTCCGGATTGCAGGTAACATCGAACGACAGATTCCACACAGACCCGTCCGCTAAGCTCTGCTGATAGGCGCGCTTCAATCCATCAAGAGTGTTGGTCACCTTACAGCCGCTTGTTCCCGGCGGGGTGACACAGGTGATCGGATAGCTGTAACCCCCGCTACCTCGCGCGTAGGTCGTTGTGTTGTTAAACACATCGGTCGAGCTGGTCAGCAAGGTTGAGGTGTAAGAGTAGGTCGTCGTCAGCAGCGCACCCGAACAGGTCGATGACGCGGTTACATAGTCCTGCGACAGGTTGAACCCGCAGGCGGCCGACACGTCGCCATTGCCGTTATAATCGAAGATGATCGCATAGCCTGCCGTGTCGCTGACCATCTTCAACTGATTGCTGCCGTTGTAGCTGTAGGTTTCCCGGCGACCATCGGGATAGAGGATGTTGTCGATCCGCTGGGAGGATGTGCCAGCGCCGCCGCCGGCGGGAACGGACGGATTGAACGTGTAGATCGTACCGGCACCATCGGTGTACACGTACGCACCGCTGACGAGCGCGAGGATGCCGCTCTGCGCCTCGATGTTGAACGTCGATATGGT
>JAFDVT010000283.1 GCA_018268875.1 Acidobacteriota bacterium | reverse complement strand
GTAGCCTCGCGATGGCGCCGCACCGGCAGTTGGACACGTTGTCGAAGTCGCTCGAAAAGGCCGGACGCGAGGTGTACCAGCGGACGCGCGAACGGTTGACGGAAGACATTGCGGCGGGCCGGATTGAACCTCGGATGGTGTCGCCGTCGACGGTGCATGACTTTTGGGAATCGGGTCGTGACGCGGAGTTCGTGCTGTCGCCCGAGGGCAACAAGCTGTACTTTCACCGCCGCGAGCCGAACGCTGTGGCCGTCTACGAGGCGGACCTGGGCGACGTCAACCTGCATGAGTTGACGGCGCAGTATAAAGACGCAAGATCGGTCTTGCAGGCCTCGCGCGAACGGGACTTGAATCGCGGATTCTCCTACACGTTCCTAGTTGTGGCGGCGGGCGTTTGGGCGCTGACGTTGGTGGCGCTGGTGTGGTGGGCCGAACGGCTGACGAGGCCGGTACAAACGCTGACCGACGCGCTGCACCGTGTGGCCGATGGTGACTATTCGCTGCGCATTGCGGACCGCCGCGACGATGAACTGGGTGTCGCCATCGCGGCCTATAACGACATGGCGGAAAAGGTGGAGCAGTCGCGCGAAAAGCTGGTGCATGTCACGCGTCTTTCCAGTTGGCAAAGCCTGGCGCGCAAGATGGCGCATGAGTTGAAGAATTCCCTGACGCCGATTCGCCTGACGATGGAAGAGATTGCGGTGCGTTATCCGAACGACGGGTTTGTGGACCAGGCATCAGCCATCGTAGTGGACGAAGTGACGGCGCTCGAAAAGCGGGTTCGCGCGTTTTCCGAACTGGCGTCCGAACCGCCGGTACAGTTGCTGGAACTCGACCTGAATTCGGTGGTGGAAGAGCGGATACAGTTCCTGAAAGCCGCGCATCCCAGGGTCGCCTATCAGATCAAGCTCGATGAAGAGCATCCGGCGGCGATGGCCGATGCCGACCTCGTGAAGGGCGTGCTGACCAACCTGCTGGAGAACGCGGCGTACGCGGCGGGCGCGGGCGGCACGGTGATGGCGTCCACGTGGCGGCATAACGGAACGGTGTTCGCGGAGGTTCACGACTCGGGGCCGGGGTTGAGCGAACAGGCGCGCAGCGCGCTGTTTGAACCGACGATTTCGTTCAAGAAAGGCGGCATGGGGCTGGGCCTTTCGATCGCGCGGCGAAGCGCGGTGTTATGCGGTGGCGACCTTACGCTGATCGACAGTAAACTGGGCGGCGCGGCCTTCCGGCTGACGCTACCGACACATCATTCATGAAACGCATCCTGATTGTCGACGACGAAGAAAACATCGGGCGGTCGCTGAAGCTGATTCTGGAACGCGAGGGGTATTCGATCAGCCTGTGCCACACGCTGGGCGAGGCTCGCGCGTTTAGCGGTCCTTTCGACGCCTACATGCTGGACCTGCGGCTTCCGGACGGTAGCGGCATGGATTTTCTGCGGGAGTTGCTGAAGGAACAGAAGCCCGTGCCGGTGATCATGATTTCCGGCCACGGTACGATTGCCGACGCCGTGGAAGCGACGCGGGCGGGGGCGTTCGATTTCCTCGAAAAGCCGCTGAGCCGCGACAAGGTGCTGCTGACGCTGCGCAACGCGCTCGACCATTCGAACCTGAAGCAGGAAAATGCGCGGTTGAAAGAGATCGTCGGGCCGGGTACGCGGATGATCGGGACTTCGCCGGCGTTTGAACGCGTGGTGGAGCAGGCTACGCTGGCCGCACGGTCCGACGCTCGCGTGCTGTTGATGGGCGAATCGGGCACCGGCAAGGAGTTGCTGGCGGCGCATATTCACCAGCACAGTCCGTTCGCCAAGGGGAACTTTATCAAGGTGAATTGCGCGGCGATTCCCACCGAATTGATCGAGAGCGAACTGTTCGGGCATGAGAAAGGTTCGTTCACCGGCGCGACGGCGATGCGGCGAGGCAAGTTCGAACTGGCCGACGGCGGAACGATTTTTCTGGACGAGGTGGGCGACCTGCACGCCGGTTCGCAGGCCAAGTTACTGCGTGTGCTGCAGGAGGGCGAGTTCCATCGCGTGGGCGGCGAACAACCCATTCGTGTGAGCGTTCGCGTCGTGTCGGCCACCAATCGCGATCTGCAGGAAATGGTGGCCGAACAGAAGTTCCGCGAGGACCTGTATTACCGCCTGTGTGTGATGCCCATTCGCGTTCCTTCGCTGCGCGAACGGCCGAGCGACATCCGGTATCTGGCGTCGTATTTCCTGGATGATTTCTGCCGCCGAAACGGCTTCAAGCCTCGCGAACTGTCGGATGAAGTGGTCGACGCATTGACGCGGTACCACTGGCCCGGCAACATTCGCGAGCTTCGCAACGCGGTGGAACGAATGGCGATTCTTTCGACGGGTACGGAGGTCGAAATCGGGCTCGAAGCGGTGCCGGTGGAGATCCGGATGCATCGTCCCGGCAACGTTGCGTCGAACCTGCGCGAGGCTCGCGAGTCGGCCGAGCGCGACCACATTGTGAAAGCCCTGGAAGAGACGGGTTGGAATGTGTCGAGCGCGGCGAGGTCGCTGGGGATGGAGCGTACCAATCTTCACAAACGGATTAAGTCGCTGGGATTGCGGCGGTCTGTGAACTAGGTGTCGCCAAAGTGATAAGGTACGAAGGAACGGCATGAAAATCGACCTCCAAGACCTTCAGGCCCATGTGGCCTCTCTTTCTGACGAAGCACTGCTCGAAGTGGACCGCGAGGGCCTCACGGACGCGGCTCGCGCGATTTATGAAGCGGAGGCGACCGAACGCGGTCTGACGTGGCCGGGTGAGATCGACACGGCGGCGCTCGGCGAAGGCATTGCGGCGCCATTGGCGACGGATGCGCCGCTTTCCGAGGGACTGGTTTCCATTGCGAAGTTCGAGTCCTTGGAAGAGGCGCGATTCGCGCGCACGATGCTCGAAAACGAAGGCATTCCGGTGTGGTTCCTGGGCGAGGTCGTCGATGAGCTTGCCAAGGACGATCCGTCGGGAAGTCTGGAACTGCTCACCAAACACGAGTTCGCCGATCAGGCGGTGGCGGCGCTGAATACGGAAGTTTCCGACGAGGAACTTGCTAAGCAGGCCGCGGCCGCCGGCCCCGTGCCCGAAGACGCCGACCCGCAATAGCTATCTATAAGACCCGTTCGCCGGTGGCGGCGTCGAAGATCCACGAACTTTTGGGCGGCAGCGTGACCTCCACCTGCCGCCCGTTGCGGAACTTGAGCCGGCGAGGTCCCCCGTCCTTGGTGTGGACCAGCACTAAGCCTCCCCCAGCGTGCACGACATCCCCTTCGCGATCGGTGTAGAGGTGCGCACCTGCCTGCCGGAGGTCCGCTGCGGTGATCGCGCGGAAATCGGATGGCGAACTGCCTTGCGACAGGACATTGGGATGCGCGATGCGAGGCTTTGACCGCCAGAGGTTGGCCAGCACGACTACCTTGAAACGGCTGAGGTCCACGCGGTCGAGGTCACGGATGTGGATGGTCTCGATGGCCGCGCCGCTGCGGTAGGCTTGCCCGATGGTCTGGTTGACGGCCAACGGATCGGTGATCTTGTCCTGGTTGCCGGTGTAGTAAAAAACTTCCGTATCGAAGACGTACAGCACGTCGCCCGCCGGCTGATAAGCGCCCGCCGCATGATAGCGTTCGAGCAGGGCCTTCAACTGGCGTATTTCCGCCATCAGACGCGTGTCCTGCCACCAGCCGGTGTGGTTGGCTGGACCGAAATCGTAAAACCAGAGTCCCGCGCCGCGCGTGTAGCTCTCGAGGACGTTGCGGCGGAGGATGGCGATGTCGCGATCGATGTCGGTGAGGCCGAAGGCGAGGTCGACGTTGTTGCGCCATTGCCACGACGGGGCCTGGTCCATCTCATCGAGGAAGAGCTTGCCGTGGAGGCGAATGGTTTCGACCAGCGCGCGGGTGGCGCCGGAACCTCCGAGGTCGCGGAACAGGGTCCCGTAGGCCTGCGGGGCGCTCAAGTAGTCCACGTAGGGCGATTCGAGAACGCGGTGGAGTTCCAGGTGGCCGCCGGAGGCCTGGCGGTTGAACATCGAGAAAAAGTAGCCGTAAAAGGTCCCGGTGACGATCGGGCGGGGCCAGGATTTCTTCACGGTCTCGCAAAGCGTAGTGATGCAGTCGGCGACTAGCGTGTGCTGAAACCGGTAATACTCGGCGACGGCGGGCTGGTTGGGTTCCATGCGTTCGGCGACGCCTGGAATGGGCTTGCCAAAGCAGCGGCGCATGGGTTCACTGACGTCGGGTTCGTTCTGAGGGAACGCCCAATAGTGCCATTCGCCGTACACGCCGCAGGCGACCTGCACGCCGGCGAGCGCGTTCCCTTCCCGGGTCCGGACGAGGCCTTGCAGGAGTTCGCGGGTCTTCTCTCTGGCCATGTCCAGCCATTTTTCGGACGCCAGGCTGACGCGCGGGACACGGCGCAAGTCGTCGTGAATGATGCGTGTGTGCTGGGTGTGCTCGATCTTTTCGTAGTCCGGGTTGTTGGCCCACCGGCAGAGTTCGCCGGGGTTCTGCTCCATCCACCAGGGCGGCGGGTTGACGTGCCAGCGCAGGAAGACGGCCGCGTTGGGACATAACTCCGTGATGCCGCGGAGCAGACGACGGGCAGGTTCCAGATTGAGCTTGGCGCCGGCCGAGGTCCACACCTCTTGCAGGAACAGGTCCACCTGGAACAGGCGGAAGCCGGCGTCGACGAATTGCCGGATGCTGCGGGCGGCGTTCTCGTCGCTCGGCCAGCGACCGCCAGGACAGTCCGTCAACGCGTACAGGCAGGCGTAGACGGGCTTGCCGTCGATGTGGAGCGTTGGTTTGTTACCCGCCAGACGGACAGACGCGGAAATGGGGCGCTGGGGTTGCTGCTGCTGCTGCGCGAGTGCGGCGAACTGGAACAGCAGGCCGCGCCGGGTCACGATTTGTTGGCGGTGTTGTTTTCGAGCGCGTACAGTTCTTTCCAGATATCCTCGTCGTGTTCCTGCCAGTCCCGGTGGAAGCTACCATCCAGACTGAGTTCCTGGACACGAAGCGTACCATGGCCGAAGGGGCAGATGTAATCCGTGCGAGGCGGGCCGAGCATGACATGGTGCCAGCCGCCGTTGGCAACGGGCATCCGAAGTTTACGAAGGCAGGTGCGGCAACGGTACCGCTGATCCCAGACAATCAGCCAGATCAGGCCCGCAACTACCAGAAAATGCGCCATGACGACCATCGTGTACGGCAAGTCGTGCATGAACGGCTGCAACTTCCAACGGGTGTACTGCTTGGGAAAGTAAAAGAACAGGAGCCGGCCACTGCCGTATGCGAACGCCAGCACGGCCAACAGCTTTGCAAGAAAGTAGCCCCAATACTTCATCCGCTAGTCCTCGTAGATGACATCCAGTTAGACGAAATCTGGGCCGGCAAAGTTCCAGCACCCCCATTTTAACCACCCAAAGGTACTAGAACTCCGGCCCGTTACTTCTCATCATCGGATGAAACGAGGCAGTTCTTGAATGAACTTTATTTGTCAGACGGCGGACAGCGCCCGGTCCAGATCGGCGATGATGTCGTCCGGGGACTCGATGCCGACCGACAGGCGGACGAGATTGTCGCGAATTCCCATGCGTTCGCGCTGCTTGCCGGAAAGGTCCCGGTGGGAGGCGATGAGCGGGTACAGGACGAGCGAATGGACGTCGCCCAGCGTGGTGCCGCGGACCACCATTTGCAGCGCGTCGATGAACCGGAAGACGTCTTCCTTTACGGCCGCGCCCTTGATTTCAAAGCTGACGATCGCGCCGGTCAGGTTCTTGGGGAACAGGCGGGCGATGGTTTCGGCGTCGGGGTGCGCGGGGTCCCCGGTGAAGTACACGCGGTCGACTTTGGGATGCTTGGACAGCCATTCGAAGATGCGAACGGCGTTCTGGCACTGGCGTTCCATGCGGACGGGAAAGCTCTTGATGCCGCGCATGGTCAAATACGCTTCCTGGGGGCCGAGCACGGGTCCCACGATCCTCGAATAGGCGCGTAGGGGTTCGATGTTGGCGGCATCGGCCACCACGACACCGCCGAGGACGTCGCCGTGGCCCGCGAGGTACTTGGTGAGCGAATGGACCACCATGGATGCGCCGAGCTCCAGCGGGCGAACCACCATGGGCGTCGAAAAGGTCGCGTCGACGATGAGGGCCGCGCCCGCCGCGTTGCACAGTTCGGCGATGCGGTCGATCGGGCCGACGCGCAGGATGGGGTTCGACACGGTTTCCATCAACACGCAGCCGGGCTTGTGGTCGGCGATCGCTTTTTCGACCGCGGCGGCGTCGGTGATGTTCACAAAACGGATTTCGTAGCCCATGGGATCGAAGATCTTCATGAGCATGCTGATGGTGGCGCCATACAGGTCGCTGGCGGCGAGGATGGTACGGCGGCGATCGAGCATCGACACGATCAGCGCGGTCTGCAAGGCGCACATGCCGGAGGCGCAGGCCAGGGCTCCGGCGCCGTTTTCGAGCGCGGCGATCTGTTCTTCAAGTGCGACGTTGGTGGGGTTTTCGTAGCGGACGTAGGACGGGCCGTCCTCTTCATGGCCGAAGATCCGGTCGATGGTGGCGATGGATTCGTAGCAGTACGTCGACGACATGT
>JAFDVT010000282.1 GCA_018268875.1 Acidobacteriota bacterium | reverse complement strand
TCGCTGTTGCGGCGCGTGTATCTGGACCTGACGGGGTTGCCTCCCACGAAGGCGGATATCGTGGCGTACTGGAACGACAAGGCTCCGGGCGCTTATGAACGCGTGGTGGACAAGCTTTTGGCGAGCCCGCATTACGGCGAACGTTGGGGCCAGCACTGGCTGGATCTTGCGGGTTACGCGGATTCCGAAGGGTTTGGGCAGGACGATGGAGTTCGCCCGTTTGCGTGGCGTTATCGCGACTATGTGATTCGCGCGTTGAACGCGGACAAGCCGTATTCGCAGTTCCTGACTGAGCAGATTGCCGGCGATGAGTTGTCGAATGACTGGCGGTCAGCCAAGGTCGCTTCGCAGGAGATGGTGGATCGTTTGGCGGCCACCGGGTTCCTGCGGACGGTGCCGGATCCAACCAATTCAAACGAGCGTGGACTGCTTGCCGAGCGCATGAACGTTGTCGCCGATGAAGTGGAGGTGCTCGCGTCGTCGGTGATGGGCATGACGGTAGGTTGCGCGCGGTGCCACAACCATAAGTACGACCCGATTCCGCAACGCGATTATTACCGGCTGAGTTCGATCCTGCAGGCGGCCTATGATCCGTATGAATGGAGGTCTCCGAACAAGCGGGAACAGGCGCTGGCGCTTGATTCCGAGTGGAAGACGTATGAGGATCACAACGCGCCGCTCGAGATCGAAGCCAAGGCGGTGAAGGCGGACATCGACAAGTTGCTGGAGCCTGCGCGCAAAGAGAGCGGCGGCAAGAAAGATCGCGAAATCCTGCGGGAAAACGCGGATTTGCGTGAGCAGGTCGAACCGTTACAAAAGAAGCAGCAGGACATTCGCCGGAAGATGCTGCAGGCGCCGCATGTGCGGATCCTGGCCGATAACGAGGAACCGTCGATGCACTACCTGCTGCGGCGCGGCGACCCGGTGGGCTTTGGCGATCCCGTCGACGCGGGCACACTGACGGTGTTCGATCAGGTGCCTGGGTTGGTGAAGTACGAAGCGAAAGCTCGGTACGCGGGCACCAGCGGGCGGCGTTTGGGCTTGGCGAAATGGCTGACGCAGCCGAATCATCCATTGACCGCGCGCGTCGCCGTGAACCAAATCTGGATGCGGCATTTTGGGCGCGGCATCGTGCCGACGGTGTCGAACTTTGGACGTACGGGCATCGCGCCGTCGAATCAACCGCTGCTCGATTGGCTGGCCGTGGAATTTGTCGAATCCGGCTGGAAGATGAAAGCTCTGCACAGGCTGATGGTGACGTCCAAGGCGTACCGGCAAACGTCGAAAGTGGACGAGGCGGTGTTGAAAGCGGACCCCGAAAACGCGCTGGTGTCGCGCATGCCGCTGCGCCGCATGGATGCCGATACGCTGTTCGATTCGCTGGCGTCGGCGGCGGGGTACCTCGACGACACGGCGTTCGGAAAACCCAATGAAGTTACGGTGACAGCGGACAAGGAAGTGATCGTGAAGCCGGGGCCGAAGGGCTATCGCCGCAACATCTATGTCCTGCACCGGCGGCAGACACCGGTGTCGTTGATGGATTCGTTCGATCAACCTCCGATGACGCCGAATTGTACGGAGCGGCGGCAGTCCAACGTGGCAACGCAGGCGCTGCATATGATGAACGGCTCGATGACGTGGGACCTGGCGCAGTACATGGCGGGGCGTGTGATGGACGAGTCCGATGGAGATCGCGCCAAGATCGTCGAAAACGCCTATTTACGGGCCTATGCGCGTTATCCGAAGCCCGAGGAAGTAAAGCTCGGCATGGCGGCGATCGCGGAGTTCCGCAAGGGCTGGCCGGTGAAACTGGACGATAACAACACGGCTGCGCCTCGCGCGGCGACGGCGGAATGGATGGCGGTGGCCAACTACTGCCATGCGATCTTGAACTCGGCTGAGTTCAGCTTTATTGACTAGAGGAAGACGACGACCATGCCAAGTTCCAGACGAGAGTTCTTTTCGCGGTTGACCGATGGTTTGCATGGCGCGGCGTTGGCTGCGCTGGCCGCTCCCGCGGTGGCGTTTGCGAATCACAGCACGTTTGATCTGAAGCCCAAGGCGCCGCACTTTCCCGGCAAGGCCAAGGCGGTGATCCACCTGTTTATGAACGGTGGTCCGAGCCAGGTGGATCTGTTCGATCCGAAGCCTGCGTTGAACCGTCTTGCGGGCACCGCGCCGAGCCGCGAGTTGAGCTTCGCGATCTCGAACGGTAAAGAGGCGGGCACGATCATGCCGTCGCCGTACACGTTTCAGAGGCATGGCAAGAGCGGTATCGAACTGTCGAGCGCGATGCCGCATCTGGCCGGTTGCGTCGATGACATCGCAGTGATCCGGTCGATGTACGGCGAACATGCCAACCATGAACCGGCACTGTTCCTGATGCATTCGGGCCGCACGATTGCGAGCCGTCCGTCGATTGGCTCATGGGTGACATACGGGTTGGGTTCGGAGAATCAGAACCTGCCGGCGTATGTCGTGCTGGATGATCCCAAGGGATTGCCGATTAACGGGATTTCCAACTGGCAGTCCGCGTGGCTGCCGCCGATTTATCAAGGCACGCGGTTCCGTACGGAAGGCGCGCCGGTACTGAATTTACGGCCTCGCGCGGAGATTCCGACGGCGCTGGTGGATGCCGAACGCAGCCTGATCGGACGCTTGGACGCGGCGCATCGTGGCGACCGTCCGTATCAACCGGAACTGGACGCGCGCATTTCGAGTTACGAGCTGGCGGCGCGGATGCAGATGGCGGCCTCCGACGCGTTGGACTTGAACCAGGAATCCGAAGCGACGCGCGAAGCGTATGGCTTGAACGATGAAGCGACGCGGTCGTACGGCAAGCGCTGCCTGATGGCGCGGCGCCTGGTGGAGCGCGGCGTGCGGTTCGTGCAGTTGTACATCGAAAGCCAGATCTTCGATTCGCACGGCGACCTGAAGAACAGCCTGGATTACGCCTGCGGCAAGACCGACAAGCCGATTGCCGCATTGTTGAAGGACCTGAAGCAGCGCGGGCTTTTGGATTCGACGCTGGTGATGTACGGCGGCGAATTTGGACGGCTGCCGATGTCGCAAGGTCCGGCAAAAAGCGCGGGTCGCGACCATGGTCCGAACGGGTTCAGCGTGTGGATGGCGGGCGGCGGCGTAAAGGGTGGCACGGTGTTCGGCGCGACGGACGACCTTGGGTTCAAGGCGGTGGAAAACACGGTGAGCGTGCACGACTTCCATGCCACGATGCTGCACTTGCTGGGCATGAATCATCGCGATTTGGCGCTGGAGCGGCATGGGCTGCGGGAACGGCTGACCGATCAATTTCCCGCGCGGGTGGTGAAAGAGATTCTTGTCT
>JAFDVT010000281.1 GCA_018268875.1 Acidobacteriota bacterium | reverse complement strand
GCTTGCGAACCGCGTACAGCCGCCGTTCGAACTCCGTCGCGTCCATTCCAGGACCCTTGGCGATGAAGATCTGCTCAATATAAGGCTGCGTCGCACGAGCTTCGCGGCCAATCGTATTGCCGTTGGCCGGCGTGTCGCGCCACCCCAGCGGCGTCAACCCGTTTTCGCGCGCCAACCGTTCCACGATGCCTTCGCACGCCAGGCGCGAGGTCTTATCCACCGGCAGGAACATCATGCCCACGCCGTAGTCGCCCGCCTCCGGCAGCGTAAAGCCCAGCGACTGGCACTGCTTGGCAAAAAACTTGTGCGGAATCTGGATCAGAATCCCGGCCCCGTCACCCGTCTCCGGGTCGCATCCGCATGCGCCGCGATGCGTCAGGTTAACCAGGATCTGAATGCCCTTGGTGATGATCTCGTGCGACGGCTCGTTCTTGATATTGGCGATAAACCCAATACCGCAAGCGTCGCGTTCATTTTTCGGGTGGTATAGACCTTGGGGCTCAGGGAGCCCACGCATAGAAGCAGGGTTCATGGAGTACGGATCCTGACCAGGCGCGGACAGAGCGCCTCTTTTTCAAGATTCCAGAAGAATACCATGGGCCCGCAGTATTATGCAAACGAAAACAAATCTCCTTGACTATTAGGATGTCTAATTGTAAGATCGACCTAGTGTCCTGGGATTCCGCATTTAGTCAGCTTCATCTTTTCAAAGACATAGCCGCATCAAGAAGCGTCTCGAAGGGCGCCGAGGCCAACGGCGTCAGCCAGTCCGCCGCCAGTCAGATGTTGAAAAGTCTGGAAAATTCCCTGGGCTCGAAGCTGCTCGATTCCTCGACTCGTCCGCTGACCATCACCGAATCCGGCCGCATGTACCTCGACATGTGCCGCGACATCCTTCGCCGTCGCGAACAGTTCCAGGCGGATCTCGACCAGCTTCGCGAACAAACCCAGGGCACCGTTCGCGTCGCCGCCATTTATTCGGTTGGTGTGTCGGAAATGACGGAGCTCGAAAAGGAATTTCGAACCCGGCAGGCCGGCGCCCGCCTCGCCATTGAGTATTTACGGCCGGAAAAAGTGTACGACGCCGTCGTCAGCGACCGTGCGGACATCGGCCTCATTTCCTACCCGGAACAGACGCGCGAGGTCAAGGTCATCGACTGGCGCCATGAAGAAATGGTGGTGGCCACCGCACCCGGCCATATCCTTGCAGGCAAGACTTCCATCGCGCCGCGCGATCTCGAAGGGCACGAGTTCATCGCCTTTGACGACGACCTGCCGATCCGCCAGGAAATCGACCGCTACCTGCACACCAACGGCGTGGACGTCCGCGTCACCCTGCATTTCGACAATCTGCAGAGCCTTAAAGAAGCGGTGGCGGAAACCAGTTCCGCCGTCAGCATCCTGCCCGGCCGCGTCCTCAAAAAAGAGGTGGCCCTTGGGCGCCTCGTTTCGATCCCGATCGACGCTCCGGGCCTGTACCGTCCGCTGGGTATTATCCACCGGAAGAAAAAGCACTTTCATCCGGCGGCCCAGGCCTTTCTAGACCTGCTCCAGCAGACTCCCGGCTAGAACTCGATCGGCGCCCAGATGTCTTTTTTCCCGCGCCGGATGAACTCGTGAACCTCGCCGTGGCCGATGTTGAAGTACCACCCCGCCACCTGCGGCTTCTTCTTGTAATTGCCGAGGTACTTGCTGACTCGCGCCACCTGTAGCTCGACGTTGGCTTTTGCCAGCCGTTCCAACTGCTTGGCGGGCGTCAATGCGCTCCATCCTTTTTCGGCCCGCACCGTGTGCAGCGCCGGGCGTCCGTTCTCAATCCACGAGCCTACGGCCGGCAAGTGTTCGATGCTTTCCGCGTCCGCCATCAGGGCCTTCATCGCGCCGCAGTCGGAATGCCCGCAAATCACGATGTTGGCTACCTTCAGATACTTGATCGCGAACTCGATCGTCGCTTCCTCGCTCGCGCTCACCGACGAATCGGTCGCGTTGGGATGGCGAGGTTCGGGAATGAAGTTGCCCGCGTTCCGGTCGACAAACAGCGTCCCGGGAACCGAATCGGTCAACAGATTTGGATCAATGCGCGAATCCGCGCACGTAATAAAGAGCGTGGACGGTTTCTGCGTATTCGACAACTTCTCAAACAGTTCCTTGTACCCGGAGTAAGTCCGGTAGCGGAAACGTAAGACACCCTGGCGAAGTGCGTTCATGAGTTCTGCATATAGTAGCAAATGAAAAGACTTTCACTTGCGCTTCATGCTACGCTATGCTCATGGCAATCCCCAACGTAAAGCGTTACCGGATCACCAGTCCGGATGGCGCCGACACGGCCACTCTGATGGCTGTGCTCCCCAAAGACGTTGACCTGGATGTGTACCTGAAGGAAGCCTCCTCGCGCTTTGACTGGAAAGCGTGGCGCGAACAGAAGGCCAGCCAGACCAAGGTCCGCGTCGGTCAGCAAAAGCAGAAGAAAGCAAAGTAAAGGCTCGATCCTGCTCCCGGGGAGGTCCATTTCGTGGACCTCTTGGGAGGCATGGCGAGCCTTTCGCCTTTTCCCTCGCCGGCATTTTTTTCTTCTATGCCACTCCTCCCCGTTGTTCCCCTCCTGTTGCTTACCAGTAGCCTCGACTGGCTCACCGGCTGTCACACGTTCACCACCCCGCGCGGCGTTGTCATCCAGGAAAATTGGACGTCCGGCGAAGGTGGACTCATGCTGGGCGTCAACCGCACCATCCGCAACGGCAAAGCGGTAGCCTTCGAATTCCTCCGCATCGATAGCGACTCGACGTACATCGCGTTACCGGGCGGCAAGAACGAAACCCATTTCCGGCTGGTTTCCAAAACCGACAGCGAAGTCGTATTCGCCAATCCGGAACACGACTTTCCGAAGCGCATCGTCTACCGGAAAACGGCCGACGGTATCGCCGCCCGCGTCGACGCCGGCGAAGGGTCCGCCAAGGCGCAGGAATTCCAGTTCAAGTCGGTACCCTGCGCCGCAAAACCCTGACCGAAACAAAATCGCCGAAGCTGGTGTCCAACCCCCTACCCACATGCTTTCGGTCCAACATCTGACCAAGCGCTACTCCGGCATCCCCGCCGTCAACGACGTCTCGTTCGTCATCCGTCCCTACGAAGTCCTGGGCTACCTCGGCCCCAACGGTTCCGGCAAAACCACCACCGTCAGCATGCTCACCGGCCTGATCGCACCGACACAAGGCCAAATCCTGTTCCAGGGACAGGACATCGCCAAGGACCGCATCGGCTTCAAGCGCCGCCTCGGCTACGTCCCCGAGATCCCGTACATTTACCCGCACCTGAGCGGACTCGAATATCTGCAACTCTGCGGCCGCCTCCGAGGCATGCCCGAACACCGCATGAACGAAAAAATCAATGCGCTGCTCGAAGCGTTCGGCCTCCACGGCTCCCGCCATTCGCTGCTTTCGGCCTACTCAAAAGGCATGAAGCAGAAGATTCTCATTTCGGCGGCGATCCTTCACGACCCCGACCTGCTGATCTTCGACGAACCGCTCTCCGGCCTCGACGTCACCTCGGCGCTCGTCTTCCGTCATCTGGTCAAAGCGCTGTCACAGGAAGGCAAGACCATCCTGTACTGCTCGCACGTCCTGGAGGTCGTCGAAAAAGTCTGCACCCATGTGATGATCCTTCGCAAAGGGCAGGTGGTTGCCTACGATTCGGTGGAAGGCCTCCGCGCCCTTGCGAATCTCCCGTCGCTCGAAGACATCTTCGCCCAACTGGTCCTACAGGAAGACACCGAAAAGATCGCCCACGGTCTGGTCAGCATCATGAAGGCCTGACCAATGCAGATCGCCAAGCTTTTGTTCCTTCACTTCCTCCGCCGCTTTTTCGGCGAAGGCAATATGCTGTTCGCCACCGCCGCGTCGCCTTACGCCGGGGTCATCCGCACGCTCACGATGTTGCTGCTGCCGGGGTTCCTTTTGTCGATGTTCCTCTTCCCCGTTTACGTCGAACTCGAATTCCGCCCGCACCTCTTCGAACCGATGCGCTGGAACAACAAGCTGCTGTTCTGCACCATGTCCGCCTCCATCATGGCCTTCGTCACCGCGCTCCAGTGGGACTCCCTGTTTCCTGACCGCGAGGACTTCATGATTCTCTCGCCGCTCCCTTTGCGCCGCCGCCTGATCTTCTTCTGCAAGCTCACCGCGCTCATCGCCTTTGCATCCCTCTTCGCGGCGGCCATCAACATCGGACCGGCCATCGTATTTCCCCTCGCGAGCCTTTCGCCAGCCACTCCGTTCGGCCAACTCGTACCCTACATCTGGAACCACGCCGTATCGCTCTTCCTGTGTTCGGCCTTCGTCTTTTCCTGTTGCCTTGCCGTACAGGGCGCGCTGCTCAACCTCCTGCCGCACCTTTGGTACCGCGCTGTCGTCGTCTGGATCCAGTTCCTGATCATGGCCGCCTCCGCCACGCTGTTGCTGCTGTTCCCGCTCGCCGCCAAGAACGCCGCTCTGGGACAGAACGCGCCTCTGCTCCATTGGTTCGTCCCCGCCTGGTTCGCCGGACTTTCCGAGCAGTGGAACGGCCGCCCCGGACCCATCTTCGCCTTCCTCGAACTCCGCGCCATCCAAGGCGTCGAACTCTCGATCGGACTCGCCCTGCTGTTCTACACCGCGGCCTACGTGCGCTACCTGCAAACCATCATCGAAACCCCGCACGACGACGGCGCGCAGTCCGCTCTCTCCCGCTGGCTGGCAGCCCGCATCGACCGGTTTCTGCTCCCCGTCCAACACGAACGCGGCGTCTTCCACTTCATCTGGAAGACGCTCCTCCGCTCGCCCAGCCATCGCTTGTATCTCGCCGGTTACGCCGGTGTCGCCTGCGCGCTCGTCATCTGGGAACTCGTCACGCTGTTTTCCATCCACAGCTACGCCGTCCTGCGCGAACCTTCGCCCGCGCTTCTCTGCATTCCCTCGGTGATCTCGTTCCTCACCCTGTGCAGTATGCGGTTCGTCTTCCCTCGCCCCGTGGAACTCCGCGCCAATTGGATCTTTCAGCTCGCGGAAAACGACCTCGGCATCCGCAGTATGCAGGCCCCGCTCAAGGTCATGATCCTCATCGGCGTCCTGCCCGCGCCAGTCTTGCTGTTGCCCGTGCATTGGTACCTATGGGGACCCGCGGTCGCCCTGCTCCACACGCTGTACGCGATTGCGCTGGCGTGGCTGCTGGCCGAGGCGCTGCTCATCGGCTTCCGCAAAATTCCGTTTACGTGTTCGTTTGTGCCCGGCGGACACAACAGCATCGGCTGGCTGATGTTGGCCGCTATCGGCTTCGGTCTGTATGCCTACGCGATGGCGTCGGTGGAGGCCTGGATGTTGCGCGACATCCCATTGCACGCGCCGTTTCTGTTCGCGGCAATCGGCCTGCTATGGCTCCTCGCCCGGCGCCTGCGCGCCACGTTCCTCGACGGCGAATCGTCGCTTGAGTACGACGAATCCATCGAACCCGCCGTCCGCACGCTGAACCTCAGTTCCTAGTTCAGTGTGCCTTTCTGATACTCCAGCAGGGCCCGCGCCGCCTGATAGTCGAATTTCGCGCTTGCCTGCGCAATCTCCGCGCTCGTCAGGTTCAACTGCGCCTGGCTCAACTCCACGATGCTGCTCAATCCCAGGTCGTACCTCGCCTGCGCCAACCGCAGCGCCTGTTGCGCTTGTCCCAGTAGCGACGCCGTTAATTGCAGCCGTTCGAACGCGTTTTGCGACCCGATGAACGCCAGTCGTACATCGCGCTCCACCTGGTTGCGAACTTCCTTTTCCGCCGCATCGGCCGCCCGTTGCCTTGCTTCGGCCTCGCTCCGCCGCGCCTTGAACAGACCTCCCGTCAACACCGGAAAGTCCACGTTCACGCCGCCCGCGACATAGTGATTCTGCAACCGGTTATTGTGCAGCGGCGCCACCCCGGCCGTCACCACCGCGCTTACGGTAGGCCGTTGCAGTACGCTTTCGGCCCGCAAAAACGCCGCCGCTGCTTCACGATCCAGCCGCGCCTGCTTTAATTCCGGCCGGTTCGTTAGCGCCTGTTGCGCCGCTTCCGCCCACACATCGGGCAACGGCGATGGCAATCCGTCTTCGCTCAACACATAATCTGGCGACGCGCCGGGATCGAGCCCCATCGCGTTTGAAAGATCCACCATCGCGGAACGAACCGCATTCACGGCATTGTTTTCGAGTAGCTTCGCCTCTTGCAGATTCACCCGCGCGAAGGTGACGTCCAGATCGGACTTCAGTTTGT
>JAFDVT010000280.1 GCA_018268875.1 Acidobacteriota bacterium | reverse complement strand
TCCCGCCCATTCGAGCGTTTCGGTTCGCTACTCGGCGACCGCGCACAAGCGAGCGTAGCGGAAAAACGATGCCGGCTCGTATCGGTTTGGGTCTTGCGGGACATGCGTTGCCGACCCGTGCTTTGTTGGAGTTTCAACTGGACCACGCGCGGGCTCGCGACGCCGTGCACCAGGACCTGGCGCGTCCGTTCGCGCTGCCGCCGCATATCGAACTGCATTCGGCGGCATCGAATCGCGCCGAGTATCTGCGGCGTCCGGACCTGGGGCGGAAACTGGCCGCAAGTTCCGCGGAGCGCTTGCAGGCCGCCGCGTACGACGTCGCGTTCGTAGTCTGCGACGGACTGTCGCCCACCGCGGTAACCCGTCATGCGGCGGGCTTACTGGACGAGATCACGCCGCGCTTGCAAGGTTGGAGGATCGCGCCGCTGGCCGTGGTGTTGCAAGGGCGCGTAGCCGTCGGCGACGAGGTCGCGATGCGCCTGGACGCCAAGATGGTGGCGGTGCTCATCGGCGAACGCCCCGGACTGACGTCGCCGGATTCGTTGGGCATTTACCTGACCTGGAATCCAAAGCCCGGCGTGACCACCGACGCGGATCGCAACTGTATTTCGAACGTTCGCGCCGAAGGACTGTCGTATTCGCTGGCCGCGCACAAACTGCACTACCTGATGCAGGAAGCGCGGCGTCGCGAACTGACCGGCGTGATGCTCAAGGAAGATGCCGGCGGCGGGCATACATTACCCTAGAAACAGTCCCCATGCTTTTGCCCATGTTGTTGCTGCTCGAATTGGCCGCCGATGTTCCGCGGCTGGTGGAAGGAAATGTGTCGAGTCCTGTGAAGGTTGTCATTTTTGAAGACTTGCAGTGCGGCGATTGCGCGGATTTCCGCGTGATGCTGGACCAGCAGATACTGCCGAAGTACGCGGGAAAGGCGGCGTTCGAACACCGCGATTTTCCGCTACCGAAACACAACTGGGCACGCAAAGCGGCGATCGCCGCGCGGTATTTCCAAACCGCGGTGAGCCCGGAACTGGCCGTAAAATACCGCCGCGAGACGATGGCTTCGATGAAAGACATCACGCCGGAAAACTTCAACGAAAAGCTGGCCGCGTTCGCGAAGAAGAACGGCGCGGACCCGGCAAAGGCGCTGGCCTCCTTGAACGACGCGTCGCTTGAAGCCGCTGTCGACAAGGATTACAAAGACGGCGTCGCGCGAGGCGTAGGCCGTACGCCAACCGTGCTGGTGGACGGCGAACCGTTCATCGAGCGGTTCACGTTTGAAGAGATCGCCGCGGCGCTCGACAAGGCCCTTGGAAGCAAGTAAATGAAACCCATCGCCATCGTAACCGGCGCAAGCCGTGGCATCGGCCGCGCCATCGCCGAAGAATTAGCCAGCGACCATCAGGTGATCGCGACCTACAAAGGACGTCGCGACGCGGCGGAATCCCTCGCCCAAGCCACTGGAGCCGCCATTGTCCAGTGCGACATCGGCGACGCGGCGGACCGCAAGCGCCTGATCGACTTCGCCCTCGGAACCTACGGCCGCATCGACCTGCTGGTGAACAACGCAGGCATGGCGCCCCGTGAACGCAAAGACCTGCTGGAGGCGAGCGAGGAAAGCTTCGACGAACTCATCAACACGAACCTGAAAGGGCCGTACTTTCTGACGCAGGGCGT
This sequence comes from Acidobacteriota bacterium, assembly GCA_018268875.1. Classification (GTDB taxonomy): domain Bacteria; phylum Acidobacteriota; class Terriglobia; order Bryobacterales; family Bryobacteraceae; genus F-183. Next base: position 1,357 of record JAFDVT010000280.1, on the reverse strand, counting down.
GGCTCGCGACATGGAGACGCGCGGCGAAGGCCGCATCGTGTTTGTGACGTCGATTTCGGCCTACACCGCATCGGTGAACCGCGGCGAGTACTGCATTTCGAAGGCCGGCCTGGCAATGGCCGCCCAGTTGTGGGCGACGCGCATGGCGGCGACGGGCGTCAAGGTGTTCGAAGTCCGTCCGGGGATCATTCGCACGGACATGATCAGCGCGGTGGAGTCGGTGTACGACGAAAAGATCAAGAACGGGTTGCTGCCGCAGCGCCGGATGGGCGAAGGCTCGGACATCGCAAAAGCGGTGCGGTCGATCGCCAGCGGGCATTTGGATTATTCGACGGGACAGGTGTTGAACGTCGACGGCGGGTTCCACTTGCGGTCGCTGTAGCCTGTGCGAGAATTGAGCGCATATGCGCGGCGCTGCTGTTTTGCGTTCGATGCTTGTGCTCTTGCCGTTTGCGGCCACCGGGCTTTTTGCGCAACGGGCCTCCTTCGACGTCGCGACCTTTGATCCGCCGGCCGGGTGGGAACGGATCGCGCCGCAGACCACCGGACCATTGTCTTTCCGCTCGCCGGATAAGACCTCGCAGGTATTTCTGTTCCCCGTTCGCAAGGGCGCTGGCAGCAGTCCCGAGGACAACTTCCGCGCCGACTGGGCGAGGCTCGTCGGCGGACCTTTCGGCAACCTCGCCGTACCCAAAACCAATGTCGAACAGCGCGCCGATGGCTGGACCTCGGTCACCGGCGCGGCCAACCTGCCGAACAGCCGAGGTCAGCAGGCGGTGCTGCTGTTCACCGCGACCTCCGGTGACCGCGTCTTCCGTTGTGTGGGTACCGTAGCCGGGCAGCAGAACGTGGCCGTGGTGGGCGCGTTCCTGCGGAGCCTGGCGTTTGAGGCTGCCAAATCCGGCGAGGCCGGGGCGCTTTCCGGACTGTACTTCACGATGCGTACCGCGATGGTGAGCGGCGCGCGCCTGGAAGCCGATACGCGATTCTTTCTGCCGGGGAACCGTGTCGCGCGAGTGTTCCCGTTCGGCTCAGGCGACCGGTTCGACCCGTCGCGCTGTTCCGGCGACACGTGCGGGGCGTACACGCTCTCCGGTACACGGCTGTCGATCCGCTGGGACAACGGGCGAGTCGATGAATTGGCGTACGAAAGCGTCCCCGGCGAACGGATTCGCCTCGACGGAACACTGTATCGCGCGGCGAAGCCGGTAGCGGCGGCGACGCTTACAGGCACCTGGGGCGCGGCGGGACAGACTGGCGTCGCTGCTACCAATGTTTACCGCTTCGGCGCCGACGGTACGTTCACCTTCGGTACGGCCAGCCAGAACGGCTTGGGCGGCAGGTTCACCGCGCGAGG
>JAFDVT010000027.1 GCA_018268875.1 Acidobacteriota bacterium | reverse complement strand
TGCCCTCTCTGCGCCAGCAGCGCCACCAACGTTCGTTGCGACGCCGCGTCCGGCTCGACGATCACCGCCGTCAACGGACCCGACTCGTCCTGCAGCCGCGTGCGAACCATTCCGCCGCCGGAACTCCCCGCCGTCTCCGCCGCGCGAGGCAATTCGACGCAGATGCGCCCCGCCGCCACACCGGGCACCGGGTCGAACTGGATCTCGCCGCCGTGGCTCTGCACGATCCCCCGCAGCACTGACAGGCCGCCCGCGCCGCCTTCGTCCTCCACGACAAACGGGTCGCCAGTACCTTCGGCCATCGGGAACGCAACGTCCACCAGCACGCGCCGCCCCAGCGTCGACGTCTCGAGGCTGATCTGCTTCGAACCGGTTTCCGACACCGCCCGTTCGGCATACAGCAGGATGTTCAAAAACACCTGCTCCAACTGTCCCTGCGCCCCGATCACCACCGCCGCGTCGCGACTCATCCGGTCCGTCAACTGGATCGACAGCGACTTCCATTCCCGCTCGCGGAAATGCAGCAGGTCCCGCAGCATTCCGTTGACGTCCACCGGCTTTGCCGCCACATCGTCGCTACGCCCGAACGAGATCAGCCGCGCCACGATTTCCGCCGTCCGTTGCGCTTCCGCCGCCAGCAACCGCAGTTCCCGCTCCTCGCCTTTGCCGCCCCGGAACAACAGCAGTTGCGACAGCGTCAACACCGCCTCGACCGGACTCCGCAGGTCGTTCACCACCCCCGCGATCAACTGCCCCGTCGCCGCCAGCTTTTCACTCTTGAACAATTGTTCACGGAACGAGCGCTGTTCGAGCGCCTTGATCGACGCCGCAATCTGGTTCCCCAGATGTTGCGCCGACACCTGTTCTTCGTGATGGAAGTACCGCAGGCGGCTTTCGTGTTCGAGCACCAGCACGCCCAGAATCTCGCCCTGCGCAAACATCGGAACCGCCAGCACCGACCTCGGCGCGTCCTCGCGCTCGGTCTTGAACAGGTCGCTACGCCGCGTATCCGGAATCGCCATCGGATGCCCGTTGCGAAAACTCAGCGCGATCACGTTCCGCAGCGCGCTGCCCGGCTTGTCGATCGCAATCGGTTCCGCCGCTCCGGCCGCCGCCGCGCCAATGCCTTTGCCCGGCCCTGGCAACGCCCGGTTCAGACTCTTCGTCTTCCGGTCGTACAGATAGATCGAGGCCCGCGACACCCGCATCGCCTCCGGAACTTCGGCGTTCACCTTGCGCGCGATTTCCCCCATCGACGACGCCGCCAGCACTTCCTCGCCCAGCCCGTTCAGCCCCTTCATCGTGGACCGGAACGTACGCCGCCGCTGATCGCGCACCCACCACACGATGGCCAGCAACGCAATCCCCGATGCCGCCGACAATAGCAGGTACGCCGGAATCATCCCGCTCGATTCCACCAGCACAATGCGGTCCGGCGCCGGCAGGGTCAGTTGAAAGTACCGGTCGAACGGAGGCAGCGCCGCGTCCTGCGTGACAAGCCCGTGCGCCCGTATCCGGTCGCCAGCCCGCAGCTGCCGCAGCTTCGTCTCATCGTCGCGCCGCCGCTTGTGCAGCACCACGCGAACCTTGCTGCCGCCGTCGGTGACCACCAGCGTTTCCGTCGCGCCGTCGCGATCCACCTCCGTCACCCGGCCTTCGATTTCCACCGGCAGCCCCAGCGACCGGAACCCGAACCCGTCGGCGATCGTCACCGGCCGCGACCCTGGAGCCTCGCCCTTTTCCCCGCGCGTGACCACCGACACCGCCAGCACCGGCATCCCCCGGAACCGTACGATTTCGCCCGTCACATCCACCGTATCGCCGGGTTCCAACTGTTCGACGGCCATGCCGCCGCGCAGCAGCATCCCGAAATCTTCTTCGTCGCGTATCGCCGCCAGCCAGCCGTCGGAATCCCAGTACGGACGCTCCGCCACCTGCCCCGTGATCCGCACCTTGCGGCGCTCGTAGGCCGGCGCAAAGTCCCGCCCCACGCGAGCCGTCGCCTGTTCAATCGTGAAGGTTGGAATCTCGGACTCGGACACCACCGGAGTTTGCACGGCGGGCTGCTGCGCGCGCATGGCAAGACACGCGCCCGCCGCCAGCAGTACCGCTAGCCCCGAACGCCACCCGCGCCGCCCTTCCTGATACCTTCCCGCTCTAGCCATTCGTGCAATCCGGCCGCCGGCTCGAAGTTCGGGATCATCAGTTCCACCCCGTCCAGTTTCGCCGCATGCGTCGCGACGCCGATCACTCGCGCACCGGCCGCCAGGCCAGCCGCGACTCCCGTCGGCGAATCCTCAAACACAATGCAGCGCGACGGGTCCACTCCGAGTAAACTTGCCGCTCTCAAATACACATCGGGATAAGGCTTGGGGTTCTGTACCTGCATTCCATCCACGACTGCCTGGAAGTAATGCTTTAGTTCTCCCTTAGAAAGCACGTACTCTGCGTTGGCCGGCTCAGCATTCGTCGCCACCGCTTTCGGTACTTCCCCGTAGCTTCGCAGGAACTCCGCGACGCCTGGTACCAGTTGTTTCGCGAACATCGGGTCCATCATTTCGCGGAACAACGCCTCCTTCGCCGCGCCGTGCGCAAAGTTCTCCTCGGGCGATATCTCACGCCCCCAGAACTCCGCCACGATCTCGTCGTTGCGCTTGCCGTGCATGCGATGTTCCACGCCTTGGGCGTCGAACCCGAACCGCGTCAGATACTCCCGCCACGCCACCGTGTGCAGGGGCATGGAATCGATGATCACTCCATCGAGGTCAAACAAAAATGCGTCGATCATGTCTTATTTGCCGAACAATTCCGCCAATGCCGTGGCAATCGCCGGCGCCGCCTCCGGTCCGATCGAGTTCACCTCGCCGTACCAGCGCTTCTTCGCCCCGTTCAGCCACGGCGCCGCATCGTCCCATTCGGCCTTGGGGATGATGTAGCCGATCTCGTCGTTGGCCAGTCCAATCAGCATCCGGTGCGGCGCCCGCATCATCGATGCCTTCACCGCGGGCTCGATTGGCGCCTGCGGAAAGTCCGCGCCCGCGTACCGTTCGACGCCGCCCACCGACAACTCGGGATACAGTTCGCCGGGAACCGTCGCGCCCTCCAGCACCGTCCCCAGCCGGAACATCCCCACGACAGTCGTGGTCGTACCATCGGC
>JAFDVT010000279.1 GCA_018268875.1 Acidobacteriota bacterium | reverse complement strand
AGCCAAACAACTCTGAGACACCGGAAAGATTTGGTGTTTATGGTATCGACGCACGAAAGACTAAGCACGATCGCATTCGAGACGCCGCATTTGGGGTCGGCGCGCTTGGCCTTGCAGCCTATTCGTTCCAGAACTATTTGCAAACCGGTGGCTTTACGAATGTCCCGTTTGCTTATGGACCTCGGCGTCTATGAAGCGAGTCAGGTCCTGCGCGAGTTGGATCGGCGGCCAGTTTGAAGCGGCTGTGAGTTCTCTCGAACCGCTATCGTTAGCAAGCCCGAATGCGCAGGTATCTGATCCCCAGGCGAGTTTGGAGCTGCCAACAACAGCTGCGGATTCTCCTCTTAGCCGATCACCCGTTCTCCTCTGAAAGCGATCACTGAATCTCCTGGGAAACCGATCAGGGTTCTCGCGCGAAACCGATCGCCGTTCTCCTTTGAAAGCGATCACTTTGGGGCCCTCGGGGCTGAGGGTGATCGGAAAGGGAGAACGGTGATCGGAATGAGAGGAGAACAGAGACCGGAGCGAACCCGGCGCTGGACTTTAACCAGAGGCTACGCTCGCCCTGAAAGGGGCGAGGGTGGCCAGAAAGAGAAAGTCCATGCGAAAGATCAGAGAGATTTTGCGGCTGCACTACGAGCAGAAACTCGGCCAGCGGCAGATCGCGCGGGGAGCCAGCGTTAGCCAGAGCACGGTGCATGAGTATCTGCAGCGCGCCCAAGCGGCGGGCATCGAGTGGCCGTTGCCCGAAGAGTGGGACGAAGAGCGTTTGGAAGCCGCGCTGTTTCCCTCCGGCTCAACCGCCGCGCGATCGGCGAAGCATGCGCTGCCGGACTTCGCGCACATCCGCGAGCAGTTGGAGCAGCATCGCGAGCTGACCAAAGAGCTGCTGTGGGAGGAGTATCGCGCGCAGCATCCGGAAGGTTACTGCTACTCGCGATTCTGCAAGCTGTACCGGCGCTGGAAGAAACAGCAGGACGTGGTGCTGCGCCAGGAACACACGCCCGGCGAGAAGCTGTTCGTCGATTGGGCGGGAGCGACGATCGCGATTCATCACGCCGACGGCACAATCACACAAGCTCCGCTGTTCGTCAGCGCGCTGGGTGTTTCGAGCTACACGTATGCCGAGGCCGCGCCGAATCAGCAGATGGGACACTGGCTGAAGGTGCAGCGCAACGCGCTGGAGTTCTACGGCGGGTGTCCCAAGCTGTTGATCCCGGACAACACCAAGACCGGCGTGACGAAGGCGTGCCGCTATGAGCCGGATCTGAATCCGACGTATCAGGAGTTCGCCGCGCACTACCGCATCGCGGTGTTGCCCACGCGACCGCGCAAGCCGCGCGACAAGGCGAAAGTGGAAAGCGCGGTGCAAGTGGTCCAGCGCTGGATCGTGATGCGGCTGCGCGGGCGCCGGTTCTTTTCCATCGCCGACGCCAACCAGGCCATTCGCGAGTTGCTGGAGCAGTTGAACCAGCGTCCCTTTCGCAAGCGGCGCGAAGAGAGCCGTAGGTCGTTGTTCGAGAAGCTCGACCGGCCCGCGTTACAGCCGTTGCCGGCTGAGCGCTACGACCTGAGCCAGTGGGCGCAGGCGCGCGTGAACATCGACTATCACATCGCCTTCGACGCCAACTGGTACAGCGTGCCGTACTCGCTCACGGGCGAGTTGGTGGACGTGCGCGCCACGCCCGCTACGATCGAGATCTTTCATCGCGGCAAGCGCGTGGCTTCGCACCTGCGGAATCGCGGGCGGCATCACAACATCACGCAGAACGAGCATCGGCCCAAGAGTCATCGGGCGCACCTGGAGTGGACGCCCTCGCGCATGGTGCGCTGGGCCTCGGCGACCGGGCCGCACACCGCGCAACTGGTCGAGCGCATTCTCGATGACAAGCCGCATCCGGAAATGGGATATCGCGCGTGCCTGGGTCTGATCCGTTTAGCAACGAAGTACACGGCGGCGCGCATGGAGGCGGCTTGCGAGCGAGCGTTGCTCACGGGAGCCATCGGGTATCGAAGAGTGAAGTCGATTCTCGAAAACTCGCTCGATGCGCAGCCAGTTTCGCCGCCGCCGGAGATACGAACGCCCATCGATCACGAGAACCTGCGCGGGCCGGAGTACTTCCAGTAAGGAGACGATCATGCTTGCACAACCCACACTGGAAAAACTGGAATCGATGCGGCTGCACGGCATGGCGCAAGCGCTGCGCGAGCAGTCGAAAGATGAAAACGCGCGCGAGTTGAGCTTCGAGGAACGCTTCGCGCTGTTAGTCGATCGGCAGATGAACTGGCGGCAGAACGAGGCTCTGCAAGCTCGCTTGCGCCGAGCCAAGCTGCGCGCGAATGCGTGTGTCGAAGACATCGACTATCGCGCATCCCGGGGCTTGGATAAAGCGCTGCTGCGTTCGCTCATCGCCGAATCGGCCTGGGTGGCCAAACACGAGAACGTGTTCGTGTGCGGACCGACGGGGGTCGGCAAGAGTTATCTCGCCTGCGCTCTGGCGCACAAGGCTTGCCGCGACGGCTACTCGGCGTTCTACACGCGCGCCGCCGCACTCTTCCGCGAGCTGGCGCTGGCTCGCGCCGACGGCAGCCTGCGCAACTTCCTGCTGCGTCTCAGCAAGATCGACGTGCTGGTGGTCGATGACTGGGCCATGACGCCGATGAGTGAAATCGAACGCCGCGACTTCTGGGAGATCTGCGAGGATCGCTGCCAGGCGCGTTCGCTGATCCTCACTTCGCAGATGCCGGTGGCCAAGTGGCATGAGCAGATCGGCGACGCCACCGTGGCCGAGGGCATCCTTGACCGCATCGTGCATCGCGCGCACCGTATCGAACTGCGCGGCGAATCGCTGCGCAAGAATCCGCCAAAGTCTTCCGAAGCCAGGACCGGTGAAGCGAAGCCGTCGAGCTGACGCTCGCCGGGTCTCGGGCGTGCTGGGCGGGGACAAGGCTGCGCCCTTTCCCCGCACCCCTTTCCTGCTCGACACGGCAGCCTCCGCTACGCTCCGGACTTGCGGTTTTCGATCACTCCGCGGCACAATCGGAAAGCCAGCGTCGCTTCGCTCCGATCAACCGATCGGCTACCGGAGATCAGTGATCGCTTTCACAGGAGAATCACTGATCGGTTTCGGGAGAATCCGCAAACAGCAATTCCGACCCCGAAGCGAAGGACGTAATCCGCCTACTTGCAAGGATCGAAAGCACAGACGTTCGCTACCCCCTGACAAGCAATTTGTCGAAGTCGAAGTCCTCAATCCTGCCCCGCATTGTTCAGTAGGTCATACACCAAATACTGATCTTTGCACCCTTCCGCGCGCTAGGCATCCACAGGGTGGCAATCAAATGTATGGGCGACGGTGGATAGCCGCGTTACCGTATCTCGAAGCCAAGCCGCTGATAAGCACGCTATGATTCAAGTGCGCCGTCTTTTGAGCAATTTTGGGTAATACGCCACAGCGGCTGTGGCAAGTACGGCAGCCCCGGCGACGAAGAATCAGCAAGTTACGGAGAGGAAAAGATATGAAAAAGTTCGAATCCCACCCTCACCGCCATTTCCTTTTCTGTCCGATCCGGACCCGTTTCCAAGAAAATATTCCAAAGCAAAAACGAATTCCCCCGCCCGAGGCTCTTCGGACGGGGGAATTTCGCTTAACGGACTTTCTACTTAGAAGGTGAACCGGCCGGTCAACTGAATCTGACGCGGAGTCCAGTACGACGACTGCAACTGCTGAATGCCATCCGAGGTATTGGGATTCACAAGACCCTGGATGTTAAACGCATTGAAAGCGTCCACATTGAAACGCAGCTT